>JAZLMT010000067.1:0-8941 GCA_045598745.1 Christensenellaceae bacterium | reverse complement strand
TTCTTTAAATAACGGTGAATATTGGGGAACAATAATGGACGTTGATTTAAAGAATTATTATGGTAAATACGTAAAGATAAACGGCCAAACAGTAAATTCAATCGCTGATGCTGAATTAAAATATTATTATCAAAACTTTTTATGGATATATTCGCCGACAATGACAACGGCAAACGGTCCGATCCCTACGATTGAAATTGAAGAAGGTGCTCCGTTCTTGGATTCAATACTTCCTTCGGTAAAATTATATTGGAACGGGGTTAATGCTTGGCAAACAACAAATCCTATAAGGAACGTTAATTTCACAAAAATAAATTGGAATAATATAAGTTACGGAGATAACTTCGGTGGTAAAGCAGGTGTTTTGCTTGCGTTTAGCGATAATCTTTCATTAAATTCTGACGAGATAAACGGGACTATTCAAACAGTAAACCAAAAGGATGTTTTTGGCGCAAATATTTTATTAAACGGACAAGCATTAAACACGATTACCGATGCTGAATTAAAATATCATTCTCAAAACTTTTTATGGATATATTCGCCGACAATGACGAGTAGTGATGGGGGAATACCTACAATAGAAATTGCTGAAAATACTCTGTTTTGTTATTCGTATTTGCCTAATGTTACAATATACTTTAATAGCCAAACAAATTTGTGGCAAACAGAAAAAATTAGAAAATCGGTAACGTTTTCAAGTATTGAATGGAATAATACAAATTTCGGTGGTAGTTTTGCAAATAAAAACGGTGTTCTTTTAGCTTATAGTGATAATCTTTCTTACGATATAAATGAAATAAACGGAAGCATTCAAAATACTAACCAAAAAGATGTTTTTGGCGCAAATATTTTATTAAACGGACAAACATTAAACACGATTACCGATGCTGAATTAAAATATCATTCTAAAAACTTTTTATGGATTTATGCACCGAATATGACGTCGGCAAACGGACAAATTCCAACGATAGAAATTGTAAACAATACTCCGTTTTTAGATGCAATTCTTCCTTCGCTTAAACTTTACTTTAATTCTGAAACTAATTTATGGCAAACTACAAAGCCTATTAAATCGGTAACTTTCTCTGAAATAGCATGGAATAATACAAGTTACGGAGATAACTTCGGTGGTAAAGCAGGTGTTTTGCTTGCCTTTAGCGATAATCTTTCATTAAATTCTGACGAAATAAACGGAAGCCTTCAAAATACTAACCAAAAAGATATTTTCGGGGCAAATATTAAGATAAACGGGCAAGCATTAAACACAATTACCGATGCTGAATTAAAATATTTTTCTCAAAACTTTTTATGGATTTATGCACCGAATATGACGTCGGCAAGCGGGCAACTTCCTACAATAACAATTGCGCAAGATACATTGTTTTTAGACGTAAGCCTTCCTTCACTAGAAATATATTTTAACAGTGCTAATAGTCAATGGCAAACGACAAAACCAAAGAAAGCAGTAACATTCTCTAATTTTATTTGGAATAATATAAGTTATGGAGATAATTATGGCGGTAAGGCAGGCGTTCTCTTAAATTTTAGCGATAATTTGTCTTATGACAGTTCAGCTGTAAACGGAAGTTTACAAAATACAAACCAAGTAGATATATACGGCTCGGGTATATTATTAAACGGTGTAACCTTAAATAACGTTTTGGGTTCTGAATTAAAGTATTATAGCAACGGATATTTATGGATATATGCACCGACTATGACGTTGGCAAACGGACCTATTCCTACCATTGAAATTTTAGCAAATACTCCGTTTTTAGATGCAAATTTACCGTCGTTAACATTATATTGGAACGGTGTTGACGCTTGGCAAACGACAAATCCGATAAGAGCGGTTAATTATTATGGTATAAGTTGGAATAATATAAACTGGCTTCCTTCTGTTTTTGGTGGCGGAAATAACGGTTTGCTTTTAGAATATGATGCAAATCTTTCTTTAAATACGAAAGAAAATAATAGTCAACTTGTCAGTGTTGAATTAAAGGATATTTACGGTAGTAAAATAAAAATAAACGGGCAAACGTTAAATACTATTTCAGGGGCTGAATTAAGATACTATTATGTTGGTTTATTATGGATTTATGCGCCGGATATGACAACGGCAAGTGGGCAACTTCCTACGATAGAAATTGAAGATAATACTCCGTTTTGTTATTCAATTCTTCCGTCTTTAACGTTATATTTCTTAAACGGGCTTTGGACAACGACAGTTACTATTCCGGAATTAGGAACACCTGATTGTGATTTTACCGGGTTTGTTTATGCAGGCGATATGTTTTGGAATAATGCTTGGGGGCAAGTTACATATTATATTTTTCCAAACTTTAATCATATAGAGAACACAAAGGTTTCATATTTAAGCACAACAGGTTATCATATAAAACTTGACGGAACACCACTTGTTGGAGTTAGCGGTGTTGATATTTATACATATCCTGATAATCCATGGTTATGTATTGATATACCTAATGCAGTAGAAGGCTCAATTCTTTCAATAACAGAAGGCACACCGTTTTCGGGAAACTTTTTACCTGAACTTTATTTTAAGTTTATAAACGGGCATTGGGTTAAAACGTTCACTATTAATTTTGAAGTCGGCACAGAAAACTTTACGCTTTATCAACCGGATGACGTTCCTTTTTCTTTGAACGACGAGTCTTTTGAAGAAATTTTATTAAACCACTCAATTTATGATAAGGTTATTAATTTTACAATAAGGGACGTTACCTATAAAGCGGGAACAACATTTAACGTTTTAACAAATACAAATATTCAAGTTAATACTATTGGTTTTAATACGTCAAGCGGTGCATCGGTTAGGCTTTCAGATCCTACGGGTATTAGATTTGAAACACGTGTAAATAAAGCAGATTACGACTATTTATTGGATACTTTCGGTGCTTCAAATATTGAAACGGGAACATATATTCTTCCAAGGCAATTTTTAATTACAAATGATTTTAGAAGCTTTTTTAATAATCCTTCAAAAGTTAACGGTGTAGATTATGTAAAACTTGTAAATAACGGTTTTGTTAATAGGGCTACGGCTGAAACCGACGGATATTATAAATTTTACGGATCACTTGTAAATATCAAACCTAACAACTATTGCACGGATTTCTTTGGTATAGGTTATATAAAGATAAACACTGGTAGTGAAACATATACCGTTTACGGTGGATACAACGTTGATGAACATACGAGAACAATATACTATGTTTCAAGCCGTTCTTATTCTGATTTTGGGGTAGGAACTTTAGAACAAAATATAATAAAGGGCTATCTTGACGGAGTTGTATATCTTGATGAATTATTGCAATTATCAAGTATCGTTGATGTTGACGGTTATACGTCGCCGTATTCTATAAACTATAATAATCAAACGGGTGTTTATACGGTAACAGGCGATAGTGAAATTAAGTCCGTTATGATTGACGGGGTTAAGAAACTAAATTCAAGAACAAATAAGGTTGAGATTAACGGTCACGATTATTATATTATTGATTATAGTTTAAACTCTTCAGCTTCTTCTTCAACGATTACGTTTAAGCTTTCTTCAATTCCAAATCCGTTAACGATGGTTGATTTTAATATAGAAGTTCCTTCAAATAACGGTATAAAAATTCTTCAACTTACCGATACCGAGTTTATTGATGCTTTGCAAGCCAGATCATCTGACAGTTTAACTTCAAGTCAAAAAACTGAATATGCAAGAAAAAATGTCTATGCTAATTGCTTTAACTATATCAATCAACTTATTGAACAAGGTAAACCTGATTTAATTGTTTTAACGGGTGATATTGTCAACGGAAACTTTGACGATAACGGAACAATGCTATTAAAGATGATTGAATATATGGATTCGCTAAATATTCCTTGGGCACCTGTATTCGGTTCACTTGATAATCAAAGTGCAAAAGGGGCAACATGGCAACGTGAACAATTTAAGTCGGCAAATAATTGTCTTTTCAAGGACGGCACGGTAACAGGAAACGGTGATTATACAATAGGTATAACCGATAACGGCGTTTTAAGAAGAGTTATCTATATGCTGAATAGCAATGCTGACGGAATAACTTCATCGCAAGTTGATTGGATGAAAAATGTTTCATTAACAATAGCATCAAATTATACTAATATTCCTGCATTTGTTTTTTATAATACTAATTCTACAACGGATTTCACTTCGGACTTTGCTTTAGCAAATATTGACGGGGTATTTATGGGTAATAATCCATATAATAATTCAAGTGATAATATAAACGGAATTATCTATACATACGGAACAAAAACAGGTTCATACGGTAGCCATGACGTAAATAAATTAGGTGGAACGTTTATAGATTTAAGTTCAAATTGCAAAGATTTTACAATAAATAACGTTACATTAAATAAAACTGAAATTCAAAACAAATTAAGCATTGATTTAGTTGAAAAATATGATGATTCTTCTTTAGTAGACGATGCATATTTTGCACCTATTTGGAACACGAATAGAATTTATGACGAAACAGGGCTTTTTGTCGGAGAAACCGGTTCGGTAACTTTAATGTATACGCCGACGGATCCGCTTGAAGTTACGGTTAGGGATATAACGCTTGGCGTTACATATACATACGGAATAGATTATACGATTTCCGGAAATAAAGTAACGAGAGTTTCTGGCGGAAATCTTCCGTATATTCCTTATGACGAATTTTATCGTTCTACACCTGTAACTTATAACGGAATTTCACAAACCTTTGCCGTAACGCCAGATAAAAATAAAAAAGCTGAAGACGGTTATACAATTAACGGAACAAAATATTTATTTTATTGTGAAGCACATGAGGGTGCAAGGTATCACGTTACGTTTACGTATAATAAGACACAGGCTTGGACGGGCACACAATTTACAGGCGACGTTAAAGCACAAAGTTTTATCAATAAGTTAAAGACGGAAAGAAAAGCAAAAATAATGTTCTACGGCGATTCTATAACCGTTGGCTGTAATGCATCGGGAACTGAATTTGGTGGGAACAGAAAGCCGTTTTTACCGGCTTGGAACGATTTGGTAACGAATTATTTAGAAAAACTTTACGGTGCGGAAATTACGAAGTATAACGGTGCGGTTGGTGGTTGGACAACGGCACAAGGTGTTTCAAACCTAAGTAGTAAACTTACCGAACTCAATACAAATCTTTCAGAGATTGATTTGTTTGTTATTGCTTTTGGTATGAACGATCCGCAAACAGCACAAAACTCTTATATTACGTCTATAATGTCTTTGATTGATGCCTATTATACGGCAAATCCTAACGGAAGTATTTTGCTTGTTTCACCGATGAAACCGAATACGCAATCTAAAAACGTTTTAGGTAATCAAACCATTTGGGAAGAAACTTTAAATGCAATAAAGAATAATTCAAAATATACAAATAAAAATCTATCTCTTGCAAGGGTTTATTCATTATTTAACGAATTGAATACCGTTTGTGGTAAATTATCAAGAGATTATTTGGGAAATAACGTAAATCACCCTAACGACTTCGGTGTTAGAATTTATGCTCAAGTTGTTTTGAAGACGTTGTGCGGAGACGATTTTAATTAAAGTAATTTAAAAAATTTAATAAAAAAGTATATTAAAAACGGATTTTGTTAATAATCGCTTTATAAAGGAGTGATATTATGAATCCGTTTTTAAATTTACCGAAAAATGATGTTATAAACTATTTAAGTTGGGAAAAAATTTTTGTTAAACCTTATGATAAAAAAGAAGTTTCGCCATATACAAAAGCAAGAATTATTTTGATGAACGGCACGGAATTTGAAAGTAATTGGTTTCTTCATCAATTTAACAGAAATTGCTTAAACAACGATATAAGGCGAAAAATTGCAATGGTTCGTAGGCAAGAACAGCAACAACAAAAACTTATAGCGTCGTTAAAACCACTTAACGAAAGTATGCTTGAAACAACTATAAGTTATGAGCAATTAGCTGTTGACTTAACAGCAGAGATGGCACAAAAAGAAGTAAATCCGTTTGTTAAAGCACAACTTGATTTTGCACTTTTAGAAGACTTTGACCACGTTTATAGATATAGTAACCTATTAGATATGGAAGAAGGAATAGACGCCATGACGATTGTTGGTGGCTATACGGAAATAACTCCGGGTAGACCGACGATAGGAGAACATCGCCACCCAAATGACGACGTTAGACATTATATAAACGATTGGCGTGATAGTTTACTGACAAGGTTACACACTCATATAATTACTGCTGCCGAACAACAAACGATGAACTTTTATTTGAATATTGCAAATTTGTATCCGACACAACTCGGGCGTGAATTATATTCTGAAATTGCAATGATAGAAGAACAGCACGTAACGGGATACGGTTCACTTATGGATCCTTCGTGCACTTGGCTTGAAAACTGGGTTTTCCACGAATATACCGAGTGTTATCTTTATTTTTCTTGTTATTCCGATGAAAGTGACAAAAGAATAAAAGATATATGGAAGATGCTTTTTGAACAAGAATTAACGCATTTAAAGATAGCAAGTGAAACATTAAAACAATATGAAGGTAGGGTATATCAAGAATTATTTCCTGAAGAAGATTTTCCAAGTTTAATAAAACTGAAGGAAAATATTGACTACGTTAGAAAAGTTATGAACGACGTAAGGCTTACGGGTGATAAAGAAAGTTATAAAAAAATTGACTTTTTAAAAGACGATGCAGATTATTTTGGTTATCAGGGAGAAGTTAATAAAAATCTAAATAACGTTGCAACTCATAAAGTTATACAAACTTATATTGAAAAGAACGGGAAAGATTACAGATTTGAAGTTAAACCAAGTGCAGAAAAGAAATTAAGGGACAGGAAAGAAGATAATATTGATTTGGGAAGAGTAAAAGGTGAATAATGAAAAAGCCAGCGAAAAATCGCTGGCTTTAATTTTAATTACGTATTATTCAACTGTTAATATATCAGAGAAACCTGTTATATCAAAAACTTCTTTAATATCGTCTATAACGTTGATAAGTTTCATTGAACCTTGAGCGTTCATAATTTTTTGTGCTTTAAGAATAACTCTTAATCCTGCAGATGAAACATATTCAAGACCGTTAAAGTCAAATATCAAACTTTGAATTCCGCCAAGAGAAGCATCAATTTCAGCTTCCAAGCTTGGAGCAGTAGTAGTATCTAATCTACCTTGAATATTGATTGTTAAATCTTTATCATTTTGTTTTTTTGTTATAACCATTTTTCTTTCCTCACGATAATATTATACAATAAATTATTTTTTAAATCAATGATTTTTGCAAATTTTCTAAAGCTTTTGGTATATCTTTATTAAAATCCATATACCACTCTAATGTTTCTTTAATATATTTCAATCTGAATTTTTCATCGGCATCAACGGCAGATTGAAGATTATGCAATCTGTCAAAGCCTTTTATAACGAAGGCAATTTTGTTTAATTTTATTGCGCCGAGATAATCTACATTGTTATAGCCTTTAGGTTTCGTCATAACCTTAACAGCATCTAAAACTTCTTGATTTGAAAGCTTAAGTATTTCTTCTTCGGTTGCATCGGTATCTTCAAGTAAATCGTGAAATAATGCTGTAATTTGATAATCTAAACCATATCCGTTTGTTTTTGCCATATGGCAAACTGAAACAGGGTGGGTTATATATGGAAGTCCACCTTTTCTAAATTGACCGTCGTGTTTTCTTGTTGCATATTCTAATGCTTTTTGTAAATCTTGTTCTGTAAATTCTTTATTCATGATTATTTTTTCTTTTTAAATAATGATTTTGCTTGTGATATTGCTCTTTCTTCGTTTCCTGTGGAAATTTTAAAGAAATCAACAGCTTTATTTTCATCATATTCCTTTAATAATTTTGCTTGGCATAAATAACGCAAACCGATATTTGAAGAGAGAATATCTATATCTGAAAATTCAAGTGGTTTTTTACCGAGTTCAAAAGCTTCGTCAGCATATTCACTCATCATTTTTTGAAGGTCACCCAAAGTTTTTATACCAAAGAAAGCAAGTTGATCAATATACGGAACAGCATTAACAATGTCAAGTTCGGCATGGTTGATATCCAAAAATCTTTGGTTTAACTTTTTCATTTCAGTATTTTTTGTTACGTATTCATTTATAGAAACCATATCAATTTTAACGTCGTCAGCAGTGTTGTTGATAATCTTTTGTCTAACGTTTTCAGTATAGTTATTCATTAAGTCACGTGTTCTTACAAATTCATCGTCAATAAGTTCAAGCATGCCTGCAATACGGGAGAAGTTTCTTATAACGACTGTTGGAACACCGAATTCATTTTTATAGCCAAGGTCGTGTTCAATTTGTGCCCAAGTATGTTGTAAATTTGTTCTTATTTGTATTTCAAACTTTTTGGAAGTTAATTCTTCGCCGTAACCTTCTTCTTTTTTAATAGAGCAAATATAGTGAAGTGTTAGATAACCGAACGAGCTTGCATCTAAAAGTTTACTTTTATCTGAAGAATTTGCATAGTCAATATCAAATTCTTTTTCAACGGCTTTACCTAAAATATAAACTTGGTCAGAGAAGAAGCATATAACACGTGCACCCAAAATATCAGTTAAATCGCTTAATTTTTGATATTTGCCTTCAACTCTATCAAGTTTTCCGGCAAGGCTTTTTTCTTCTTTAACACGTTGTTCAACAGCCATTGTTAAAACACCTGTTTCTTTAACGATTTTCTTTAACTTTTCTTTTACAATTTCAGATAGCCTATCAAAATCAGGTTTTGATTTACGATATTCTTCAATAATTGAGGTGTTAACAAAATTCATGGTAATCTCCTTTTGTATAAAATTACGAAAAAAAATTTACAATTTATATATATTGTAAACTAAACGAGGTAAAAAATCAAATAAAAAAAAC
>JAZLMT010000066.1:0-2607 GCA_045598745.1 Christensenellaceae bacterium | reverse complement strand
ATACACCGTGTTTCGCAGAAACAAGGCATATAATAAAGAAAGGTGGAAAGTTCACTTTAGATTATGCACCAACTGTTTGGATATGTTTAGAAGGAAATGCGGTAATTAAAGGTGAAGGATACGAAAAGAAGATAAAAAAAGGTGATTATTTCTATTTGCCGTTTATTGCTGAAAATAAATTTATTGTAGAAACAGATACGCAAGCAACTTTAATAGAGTGTTTACCAAGTAAACAAGATTAAAATATTTTTTATCTCAAAATAGCCCTGTTAGAAAATCTAACAGGGTTATTTCATTTCATTAAATTTTTCTTAATACCATTTTTGTGTTATGTTTAATTAAAGGTGGTATTATATTTTCGGTTATATCAATTTTTTGTATATGATTTATCTTGAAAACTTATAAAAAATATATAAACTATTTGATTTTTTCAAATAAACGAATAATAGCGTCTGGACCTTCACCACATAATTCGTTATCAAAATCAAATAAATATTTATTGTATTAGAAGACATAAAAAGTTTTCTTGTTTCTTTAACTGATAAAAATTTATAAAAAATTGCACTTTCAAGCGGTCAAAAGAAATAGAACTTGGATTCATGGTCTAAGTTCTTTTCTTTTTTGCAATTTTCTACAAAACTTTCAAATCTTTTTGCAAAAATAAACACATAAACCTATTGACAATAGTTATAACAATTAGTATAATGTTATATATGATAAATGTTATAGGTGATATATATGCAAGAACTTATTAAACAAATAAGAGAATACACGGGATTAAGTCAAACAGAAATGGCAAAGAAAATAGGCGTTCAATTTGCCACTATTAACCGTTGGGAAAACGGGCATTCTAAACCTACACGTCTTGCGGA
The DNA here is from genome assembly GCA_045598745.1 of Christensenellaceae bacterium. Classification (GTDB taxonomy): domain Bacteria; phylum Bacillota; class Clostridia; order Christensenellales; family Borkfalkiaceae; genus UBA1259. The sequence continues at coordinate 1,735 of JAZLMT010000066.1, read as the reverse complement.
AGAAGGTCTTTTTGCTTTATGTGAAGAGTTAAACGTTCCCGTTTACGATATGATTATAGAGAATATAAAACGAGAAGCATCTTCCCTTTCGGTGGAGGGGGGACGTATTTTACTTTATCACGGATCTAAAAAAGGTTTGGTTGGAGATATTGCTCCTATTAGTCGTGAAAAATGCGACTTTGGTAAAGGGTTTTATATGGGAACTACTCCCGAACAACCGCTTACGCTTATATGCGACTTTGAAGAATCGAGATTTTACGTTGTTTCTATTGATGTGAAAGAACTTGCGACTATTGAAATACCTGCAGATATTAATTGGGCGATGACAGTCGCTTATAATCGTGGAAAAATGGAAAAAATTAAAAGTAGCAAGTTTTACGATAAATATAGCACGATGACGAGCGGTAAAGATTTGGCTATCGGCAGCATTGCAAACGACAGGATGTTTTTCGTTTTGGATAATTTCTTTTTGGAAAACATTACGGACATTGCGCTTATAAACAGTTTATCGGCTTTACAATTTGGAAAACAATACGTTGCTCTTACTAAAAAGGCTTGCAGGGCGATAAAAATCGAAAAAGAAATTGAGCTTTCCTTCTTTGAAAAGAAAGTGTTGAGAAAGGTTAGCGAAAACAATCGTCAAAAAGGCATAGAACTTGCAAACGAAATATGCAAAGCCCATCGTCGTGAAGGAAAATTCTTTGATGAAATTTTGGACGAAGCAGTAAAAGGAGATAACTAATGGACGCTCTTAAATTAAAATTATGCGATATACAAGGACGGCTATTTGAACTATTTTTCGGCACTGAATACGATGCAGAAAGCCTTGTAAAAACATTTATGAATAGTGAAATTGCAAGAGATCTTGACTCAGAATATAACCGTATGCAATGGGCGGGCGAAGAATATATTTTAGATGAAGTTATTGCCACCTGTAAAGATAAACTTACCGTTAAACGTGAAAGTATTCCAAAAGACGTCTTATTTTGGATGGGCTACGTTTACCGTTATTGGCACTTTCACACGGGAGAAGAAAGCAATAAAATTTATAAACAAGCACCTTTTGAAACGATGAATGTTAATTATCTGATGTTTCACACAATGGATGCGGAAATGGCGATTGATGACTTAAAAGAAATTTTTAAACAAAAGAAATAATTTTTGCAAATATGACTAAATTGTCATATTTGATGTGATAAATTGAACTTACAGGAGAAAAATATGCGGTTTTTAGGGAATAAAGCATCCATAGTAACAGAGATTCATAAACTTTTGATTGAATATGGACTTGAATCCAATTCGCTCAGATTTTTCGATGCTTTTTGCGGTACTGGTTCTGTTGCGGATTATTTTAAAGATAAATATAATATTATTGTAAAAGACATTATGAAATGGTCTGTATTATACACACAAGGGAGGATATACGCTCAAGATTGCACATTATAAAAGCTTGGATTTAATCCGTTTAGCTTTCTTAATGAAAACAGTCTAGTTCGACACGACTTTGTATATAATAACTATGCCCCTACCAATAGTTAACGTATGTATTTTACGCCAGAAAATGCCGAACGCATTGACTACTTTAGATGGCAAATAGAAGAATGGAATTCTTTAAATTTGATTACAAAGCAGGAATACTATTATTTAATTGCTTGTTTAGTTGAATCTGTATCCAATGTTTCTAATACGGCAGGAGTATAAATTAAATGAAATAGTAAACAAATATTAGTATAAA
>JAZLMT010000065.1:0-5055 GCA_045598745.1 Christensenellaceae bacterium | reverse complement strand
TTACGGAAGGGCTTTCGTAAAATTCTTTTTTACGCATATCACCGATAATACCGTCACGAGAACATTTTCTCTTAAAACGACGTAATGCACTATCTAAATTTTCGTTTTCACCAACTCTAACTGTGCTCATCTGTTTCCCCTCCTTTGCCCTTTGGCAATTAGTCTAAAAAAATTAGCATATTAAGTATATAAAATACCTTTCACATTGTCAAACATTTTTAACAATTTTTTTTATTTTTCTTCAAGTTCATTATTCGCAATTTGCAAATTTATTTCATTTAACGATTTTAATTCAAAGAATTTTCCCTTCTTTTCCATAAGTTCGTTATAACTACCCGTTTCAACGGCAAAACCGTTTTCCATAACCACTATCTTATTCGCATCTCTTATCGTTGAAAGCCTATGTGCTACTATAAAAGTCGTTCTACCTTTAATACTGCTGTTTATTGCCTTTTGAACGTGATATTCCGAAATATTATCCAAAGCACTTGTTGCTTCGTCTAAAATCAATATTTTCGGCTTTCTTATAAGCGCCCTTGCTATCGTGATCCTTTGCTTTTGCCCACCGGAAAGTTTATCGCCCTTTTCACCAATAATAGTATTTACACCGTTTGGAAGTTCATCTAAAAACTCGTTTACATCTGCAAGTGATAAAGATTTATTAAAATCTTCTTCGTTAAACCTGTCCAGTCCATAAGTTATATTTTCTTTTATCGTCCCCGAAAACAGTATACTGTTTTGCGGAACTACTGATAAGTGATGACGGTATTCGGATAAATTATATTCTTTAATAGATTTTCCATCAACCAAAATATCGCCTTTTGTCGGAACAAGTAGCCCTGTTATCAAATTCATTATCGTGCTTTTCCCCGAGCCCGAAGATCCGACAAAAGCAACACAGTCCCCAGGGTTTACTTTTAGGTTGAAATCTTTAACAACGTAGTCTAAAGAATTAGGATATTTATAGGAAACGTTTTTAAATTCAATTGCGCCTTCAATACTTTTAATATCGCCTTTACCAGAATCAACTTCAACGTCTTTAACGTTCATGATCTCGGAAATTGAATATAGCGATTCTTTTCCGCTTGCAATAGTAGGTAAACCATTCGTTATCATTGTTGCGTAAGAACTAATTGACGTGAACATTGATTGATATAAAATTATATCACCGATTTTTATCTTACCTATAACCGCAAAAATCGAACAAACCACTAAACAAATAATGGAAAATATATTATTGACAACAAAATTTGTAGAACCGAATTTTGCATTTAATTTGTCTACTTCCATGCCCGAACCACGAAGGTCTTTTATTGATTGATTTATTTCTTTATACTCCGTCTTTTCAAGCCCGTGTGACTTCGTTATAACATACATATCAAGCATTGAAGTAAGCTTCATACTCATACTTTCCGTTTTAACTCTGTATTCCCTAAATACTTTTGAAAGTTTTTTCCTAAAAAACAGAGAAACGGATATATTTAACGGTATAATAACCAAAAAGAAAAGTGCTATGTATCCACTTTTAACGATAGCAATAACCGTTGCCATAATAACGCTTAATATCGCAGGAATAACGTTAAAGTTTATTATATGCAAAAAGTTTTCCACGTTCTCGGTGTCCTTCAAAAACTTTGATTGAACCTTACCCGTTTGCATATCTTTGCTATACGTTATGGATAGGCTTTGAAGTTTCCTAACGACCGAACATTTTACGCCGGCACTCATATTCCTTTGCATTTTGCTTATTATCCTAAACCTTATTATCGTTGCGGGAATATTGATAATAAGAAAGGCAAGCGCTATTCCGAAACTAATCAAAATTGTTGGTAAAATCGCACTAAACGTTGCGTTTCCACTTGCTAAAAGTTCCGTTGCTTTATTGACTATATTTGACGTGCAAAGCGGTATAACCCATACAGGCGAGTCTTGTATAAAATATATCAAGCAACCTAAAAGAAGTGGCCATTTGTTTTGTTTTAAAAGTTTCCAAAACAACTTTTTCTTTGCTCTTTTACTATCTGATTCTTCGTCGCCGTTAAACAAAAAATCATAGTCGGGAATAACTTCGCTATTATTAACTTTTCCTTTTTTTAATTCTTTATCTTCCATAAAGCCTAACCCAAAAGACGAAATTTATTTTTATCTGATAAATTTTAACCCCGAATTAACTATTAAAACGTTAAGCAGGTGTCCAACCCATTTTTTGACCTGACAATATGTGTATGTGAAGGTGGAATACTGTTTGACCTGCATCATCACCTTGATTGATAACTAATCTATAACCCTTTTCTAAACCCAACTCTTTTTCAAGCGTCGGAATTTTTCTTAAACACTTTTTAACGAGTTCTGCTTGCTTATCGTTCATTTCACCAAGCAACTTAAAATGGTCTTTCGGTATACACAAAAAGTGATTTTTTGCCTTTGGATCAATGTCTTTAATGATAATCATATCATCGTCTTCGTAAACCTTTGAACTTGGGATTTCCCCTTTAATGATTTTACAAAAAATACAATCTTCCATATTATCTCCTTATTCTCCAAGTAAACCGTCTGAATATTTACTTAAGATTTTAACTTTTTTTATTTCACCGCTAAAGTTCCCTTTTTTATAAACCCTAACGTAATTTCCCGAATATCCTACCGAATACCCGTCAATATATTCTTCAAACAAAACTTCTAATTTTAAACCTATTTGCTTATCTAAAAAAACTTCTTTCCTTTCGTGCTTTTTCTCTATAAGTTTATCAAGCCTAATTTTCTTTGTTTCATAAGGAAGTTCTTTCATTTTATATGCAACGGTGCCCTTTCTTGCGCTATACATAAAGGGGTGAATTTCGCTAAATTCTACACTGTCAATAAAATTCATCGTTGAAATAAAATCTTCTTCCGTTTCGGTTGGAAAACCTTCTATAATATCAGTCGTGATACCTGCGTTTGGAAAATACTTTCTGATAAGCTTTACCTTGTTAAGATACTCTAACGACGTGTAATGACGGTTCATTTTCTTTAGAACGTTATCGCTACCCGATTGAAGCGATAAATGAAATTGATCTGCAAAGTCATATAATTCGCTACAAGCAGTAAGCAATTTATCGTCAATAACGTTAACTTCAATAGAACCAAGCCTAATTCTCGTTTTAACGCCATTTAATAAGCCTAAAAGCCCCGCTAAATCAATTCCGTTAAAATCATACGCCGAGATGTTTATTCCGTTTAATACGGCTTCTTTCGGCTTCACGAGTTCTATTTCGTTTATTATTGCCTTTGGATCTCTTGAACGTTCTCTACCACGCAAATAAGGAATCAAACAATACGAGCAAAAATTATTGCACCCGTCTTCAATTTTAACGTAAGTTCTCGTGCGGAGTGATTTTACCGGTAACAGTTCATTAAAAACCTTCTCATCAGGTGCAATAATTTCACCTTGTTCTTTTAATAGTTCAAGAATTTTTCCTTTTGAAAAAACACCCGTAACAAGCTGTGTATTATCCTTTTCCAAAAACGCCTTCGGGTTGTTTTGCGAGGCACAACCCGTAAAGATAATTTTTGCATTGCTGTTCAGCTTTTTTATCCTTGCACTCATTTGCCTTGACTTTTTCTCGGCCTCTAGCGTTACGGCGCAAGTGTTGACAATGTATAGGTCGGCATATTCAAGTTTATCGCTAACTTCATACCCCATATCTATTAAGCCCGATATAATCGAATCGCTTTCACACTCGTTTACCTTGCAACCTAAAGTAAAAACTACTACTTTCATCTATACTCCATTTTTGAAATATTCAGTAATCACTCTTAAAAGATAAGTCGCTTATTTTTCAAGGCTCGTGAAGGCTTTTGGATGAAATAGACCTTTTGGTCATTAAAGTCAAAAGCCAAAACAGTTAACGCAGAAAAATAAGATGAATTATTTTTTTAGAACCAGTGCAGACCACTCGCCTTTAATACGGCTTTCTACATATATAAAGCCGTTGTCTAAATAGGCTTGTTTTACTTTATCCAGCCTATCGGCAAGTATTCCGCTTAAAATAATATAACCGCCGTCTAAAAGATTATCCCCTATGAACTTACTAAAGAAAATCAAAACTTCTGCCATAATATTGCAAACGATAACGTTACCTTTAACGGTATTATCGTCAAGCAAGTTTTTTAACAGAACCGTGCCGTTGGTGATATTATTAAGTTTCATATTATGTTGGGTGGCGGTTATTGCACACTCGTCAATATCCGTCAATATAACTTTGTTTGCTTTAAGTTTAGATGCCGTTATCCCCAAGATACCGCTACCACAACCGACATCTAAAACAGTATCGCTTTCCTTAACGAATTTTTCCAAATATTCCACACACATAGACGTCGTTTCGTGTTCGCCCGTGCCAAACGCCATGTTTGAATCAAGCTTAACGATTATTTCGTCTTTTTGTGCTTTATAATCTATCCACTCGGGAACAATAACTACTTTCCCTAAATGAATAGGCTTAAAATGTTCCTTCCATTGCTTCCGCCAAAGATCCCCGTCTATATCACGCTTAACGCACTCAAGCGAGCCCAAATCAAGCGGAGAATTTTCTTTTAATTCAATAAGCGCTTTTTCTACTTTGGAAATAATTTCACTCGCTTCTTTTATCGGAAAATATGCTTTTATCAAAACGGCTTTATCTTGCTTAAAAATACTTTCATCGGCATAGTCCCAAGCCCTACCGTCTTTTGCTAAAGCAATAACGTCTTCTATATCACTGATAACGACACCGCTATCTGTCCAGTCCCATAATAAATCACTTATAAGTTCGCTTGCCACATGGGTTGTGGTAACCGTAAGTTCCGTATAATTATTCATAAATTTATTGTAGCATATTTTATTATAAATAACAAGAAAAAAGACGGAAACTTTTTTCCGTCTTTTTTTAATCCTTAGGTGAATTATACTATTAAGTGCAACACCTTGGGAAACAAAAAAATAGTTCATATAAATCTATGGTATAATGTTAATAACTACAAAAACTTTAACCAAGGAGAAATATATGAACTATCACCATTTTACCATAGAAGAACGCT
>JAZLMT010000064.1:0-5329 GCA_045598745.1 Christensenellaceae bacterium | reverse complement strand
CGTTAAGTCTTGTATTCAACGAATACAAAAAAAACGTAAAACGTTCAAACAAAAAAAAGTTAAATATTGCAATTGAAAGAAATAATGGTTATAATTATATATATAGCCTTGATATTTTTGCAGATGAAAGTAAAAAAGAAGAAAACTATAAAATAATAGAAAGGCTGATAAAAGCAATTCTTTGGGTAGTTGGCGGATATAAAATCTATATATCCGGTGACGAGTATATTTATTCCAGAATAAAAGAAGATTATACAAGAGTCGGTAAACGTGCTTTTGACGTAGACTTTATGGAAAAGGTTTACGAAAAGCCTTTTGAAGTTATTTTTACAAAAGTTATTCCGCAAAGTAAGTCAGCAACACTTCCGATAGGTGGATTCGTTGACGGAAACAGAATCGGTTTTGATGCCGGTGGAAGTGATAGAAAGGTCAGTGCGGTAGTAAACGGTGAAGTTATATATAGCGAAGAAGTAGTTTGGTCGCCAAAATTAAATAGTGACTGGCATTACCACTATAACGGAATTCTTACCGCTATGAAGACGGCTGCTTCCAAAATGCCGAGTGTAGATGCAATCGGTGTTTCAAGCGCAGGCGTATACATTGATAACAAAATAATGGTTGCATCATTATTTATAAAAGTTCCTAAAGAAGATTATAAATCACACGTTCAAAATATGTATATAGATATTGCAAAAGAAATCGGTGCGCCGATAGAAGTTGCAAATGATGGGGACGTTACGGCACTTGCCGGTGCAATGGACTTAAAAGATAATTGCGTTTTGGGTATTGCAATGGGAACAAGTGAAGCCGTTGGCTATATAAACGATAAAGGTAACTTAAACGGCTGGATTTCCGAACTTGCTTTTGTTCCGATAGATTTTAACGAAAATGCTATGGTAGACGAGTGGAGCGGTGATTACGGATGCGGTGTTAAATATTTATCGCAAGACGGGGTAATAAAACTTGCCGAATACGGCGGTTATAAATTTGATGAAAAATTAAGCCCTGCCGAAAAACTTAAAGAGATTCAAGAGTTGATGAAAAAAGGTGATTCCTTTGCCGAAAAAATTTATGAAGATATAGGCACGTATATGGGATATGCAATCGCCTTTTATTCGGAATTTTATTCAATAAAACACTTGCTTGCACTTGGTAGGGTTACCAGTGGCGAAGGCGGAAACATTATAATCAAAAAGGCAAAAGAAGTATTAACAAAAGAATTCCCGACTTTGAAAGATATAGATATTTCAATGCCGAGTGAAAAAAATAAAAGGGTTGGTCAAAGTATTGCGGCAGCATCTTTACCAAAGATAAAATAAAAGGAGAAAAATCATGAAATACAACGAAACGATAATGTGGAAAGAAATTAACGAAACGCCGAGAATCTTTAAAGAGATTATGGCAAAAAACGAAGATACGATGAAGTCTTTGGTTGAAGCAATTAAAGAAAGCAAAAAAACCAATTTTGTAGCTGCAGCACGTGGAACAAGTGATCACGCACTAATCTATTTTAAATACGTTTTAGAAGTATCAACAAAATATACTTTAGGGCTTGCAGCACCAAGCGTTTTAACGATGTATAAAGGTAAGATTGACCTTGGAAACAGTATCGTTATCGGCTGTTCTCAAAGCGGAAAGGGTGAAGACGTTTTAGAAGTTATTAAGCACGGCAACGAACAAGGCGCAATAACGATTGCAGTAACTAACGACGAAGAGAGCCCATGCGCTAAAGAGGCAAAATTCCACTTGTTCTGCAATGCAGGTGAAGAAGTAAGCGTTGCTGCAACAAAAACGTTCAGTGCACAATTATTTTTGTTGTTATGGCTTGCATCGGAACTCGGCATGAATAAAGCTAATATAAAACAATTAAAGAGTTTGGGAACGGAAATTGAAAAGGTTGTTCCGCAAATAGACGAACTTACAACCACTTATGCAAAAAAGTTTAAGGAAATGAAGAGCGGTTTTGTTTTATCACGTGGGTTAACTTATGCTATAGCACTTGAAGCAACGTTAAAACTTCAAGAAACGAGTTATATTCAAATGAAGGGCTATGCAGGTTCGGATTTTTATCACGGCCCTATGGCAATGGTAAACGAATCAACGCCTGTAATAATTTATGCCGGAAAGAATACGGGCGATAGCGAAATGCAGTCAATCGTTCGTGCAGACCAAGTTAAGTGCATAGAAAAAATGCTTTCTTTGGGCGCACCTGTTCTTTTGGTAACAAACGATTGCGTTTTGAATAATAAATATCAAAACTGTAATTACGCATTGATAAACTTTAACGTTCCGGAAGAATTTTCTATGTTTGCGTTTGCGCTTTTTGCACAAATGTTTGCTTGCAAAATCAGCACGGGTATTGGCAATAATCCGGATAGCCCAAGGGCATTAAAGAAAGTTACTATCACTTTCTAATAAAATAAACGTTTTTTTGCACCACTACCTTTGTAGTGGTGATTTTTATTTTTTATATATATTTGACTTAAATTTATATTTTTGATAAAATATATATAAATTTTATAACAAAGGTAAAAAGATATGGACGTTAACGTATATGAAATTATTTCATTTGTTCTCTACTTTATTATCGTTTTAGGTGTAGGCTTTTGGTTTTTCTTTAAGAAAAATTCTACAAATGAAAAAGATTACTTTTTAGGCGGTAGAGAAATGGGCGGTTGGGTTTCTGCTCTTTCTGCCGGCGCATCTGATATGAGTGCTTGGGTTTTAATGGGGCTTCCGGGTGCGATTTTTATTTCGGGTTTATCACAAATTTGGATTTCAGTCGGGCTTGTTATAGGAACAGTTCTTGCATGGATATTCGTTGCCCCAAAACTCAGAAGATATGCAATAAAAGCAAACGATTCTATAACTATACCTGAATTTTTATCAAACAGATTTATGTCAAAAAACAATGCGCTTCGTATTTCTTGCGCTGTCGTATTCGTAGTAGGATACTTATTATATTCCGCATCAAGCATTTATGCTTGCGGAAGACTTTTTAACCTTTTGGTTCCTTCTGTTGATAAATGGGTTGCAATGATTATTGCAACGGTAATAATAGTAGTATATACAATGCTGGGCGGTTTTAACGCAGTTTGTTGGACGGACTTTTTCCAAGGAATGCTGATGCTTTGTGCTTTAATGTTCGTTCCTATAATCGCATATATAATATTAAACGTTTCAGGTGCTGTAGGCGAAGTATCAACGAGTGCAAATTATTACAGTTTGCTTGCAACGGGAAAGTTTGACTGGTCGTCGGTAGCAACTATATTAACGGGGCTCGGTTGGGGACTAGGTTACTTTGGTATGCCACATATTCTTGTTAGATATATGGCAGTTAAGAGCGAAAAGGAAATGAGAAAGTCGCAGTATATCGGTTCAATATGGACTTTCTTGATTTGTTTAATGGCAACGATCGTTGCTATAGTTGCTCACGAATATTTAGGTAATAGTTTGAACCCTGACGATAAAGAAATGGTTTTCGTAACTGTTGTCAGAAATATTTTCTCTATTGGTGCTTTAGGGTTGATAGGCGGTATACTTATTTCCGCTATCGTTGCCGCATCAATGTCAACGGCAGATTCACAACTTTTAGCATCGTCTTCGGCTTTTGCAAGTGATATTTACAAAACGACTATAAAGCAAGATGCAACTGATAGCGAAATGATGTGGGTAGGTAGAATTGCCGTAGTAGCAATTTCAATACTTGCTTTGGGTATTGCTCTCTGTGTTCACTTTTTTGATTTAACTGATATTATGGGGCTTGTTTCTGCTGCGTGGTCAATATTCGGCGCTGCGTTTGGGCCTGTAATACTTCTTTCACTTTTCTGGAAGAGATTGAATTATAAAGGTGCTTGCACGTCAATAATCGTCGGGTTCGTTACTTCAATTTTATGGATGATTTTATTTAACTTTGAATACTACGGATTTAGTTCGGTTGCATATAATACGGAACTTTACGAAATAGTTCCGGGATTTATTTTGGGTATTCTTTCGGCAGTAGTCGTTTCACTCGTTACCGAAGAACCTAGCGAAGAAGTTAAAAAACTCTTTGACGAAGTTAAAGATTTCAGAACGGAATAAAAAATAATAAAATTAAAAGCCACGGCTTTCTGCCGTGGCTTAATTTTTTTCTAAATAATATTAAATATTAAATCTAAAGAGAACAACGTCGCTGTCTTTCATAACGTAATCTTTACCTTCGGATCTAACTTTTCCTTTTTCTTTTGCAGCGTTGAAAGAACCGAGTTCAACTAAAGTATCGTAGTCAACGATTTCTGCTCGTATAAAGCCTTTTTCAAAGTCAGAGTGAATTTTACCTGCTGCTTGCGGTGCTTTGGTTCCGTTTTCAATCGTCCAAGCCCTAACTTCTTTTTCGCCGGCAGTTAAGTAACTAATTAAACCTAAAAGTTTATATGATGCTTTAACAAGCCTGTTTAATCCGCTTTCCTTAACACCGAGTTCTTCTAAAAACATTTTTTGTTCTTCGGGATCAAGTTGTGATAATTCTTCTTCCGTTTTAGCACAAATAACCAAAGATTCGGCATTTTCGGATTTGGCAAAGTCTTTAACTTGTTTAACGAGTGGGAGAGAGTCTTCACAAACGCCCATATCTTTTTCGCCGATATTTGCAGTATAGATAACAGGTTTACTTGTCAATAGAAATAAGCCTTTCATATATTCTTTTTCGTCATCACTGACTTCTAAAGTTCTTGCCGGCTTAAATGCGTTTAAGTGTGCTAAAAGCCTTTCCAAGAATTCCGCTTCAATCTTATATTTCTTTTCGCCCGTCTTAACCATATTAACGGCTTTATCGTATTTCTTTTGAACGGCTTCAATATCACTGAATATAAGTTCTAGATTTATCGTTTCAATATCACGAAGGGGATCAACCGAGTCTTCAACATGCGTAACGTTTTCGTCAACGAAACATCTTACTACGTGAACGATAGCGTCGGTTTCACGAATATTTGCTAGGAACTTATTTCCCAAGCCTTCGCCTTTGGATGCACCTTTAACAAGCCCTGCAATATCAACGAATTCAACTACGGCAGGGGTTATTTTTTTCGTGTTATAGAGTTTTGCTAAAACGTCAAGCCTTGTGTCAGGAACGGCAACGATACCAACGTTTGGTTCTATCGTGCAGAAAGGGTAGTTGGCGCATTCGGCACCAGCGTGTGTGATTGCATTAAATAGAGTTGATTTACCTACGTTAGGAAGTCCTACTACACCTAATTTCATTTTATTTTCTCCAAAAATCAATTTTATACAATTATATATCAAATATTATTAAAATTCAAGTTATTATCTTGATTTTTGGCTAAAATTT
>JAZLMT010000063.1:0-7343 GCA_045598745.1 Christensenellaceae bacterium | reverse complement strand
ATATTCTCCGCTTTTATCATATTCAATTCCCCTTTTTGCTTATCAAAATAAGCACCTTATCTATCTATATTATATTACAACTTGTTTCTATTTTCAATACTGTTTTAAAAAATTTTAATAATCTCCTAAATCAATACCGTTTTCGTTTTGATTATCTATATTATTGCATTTCGGATTAAAAAGATTTGAACAGTTATTTTGCTTTTTTTTGTAATTTGCATTGACGTTTGGGGCACACACGTCTCCACACTTTAAGTCAACCAAAATAACGTCGTTGCCTATCTTTAATATTTTGCTTCGTTCAATAAAAAAATCGCTTTTTCTGAATAAACTTGCTATCCAACTTCTCTTTTCGCCTTGGACGGTTATCCCCGTAAATACACCCGACGGAAAAACAAGCGATAAATCGGTGATACTACCTAAATTTCTTCCGTCCGCAACGTTTATAACTTCTCTTTTTTTTAAATCGTTAAAAGAAAGTTCCATAAAAAAACCCCATATAGTTTTACTATATGAGGCTTTTTTTATTTTTATACGCTTATTTATTATTTTTAGATTATAGTGTTATCGTTCCGTCAGAACAAACTATATACATTATTGAAGAATCGTATCTCCAACTTGAATCCTTGCTTATATTATTCCATTCTTCAATAGTTCCGTTATAATTTATACTTGTTAACCATTCGCAATAATAAAACGCATACCAAGCTATATAGTTTATGCCACTTCCCATTGATATGCTTGTTAAAGCAATTTTGATAAAGATAACTAAAAGGAGTTGCTTTTTAATTGCAACTCCTTTTTCATTTACTATTTATTCAATCAAGAAAGCGGGTCTTTTCTGTTTGCTCTACGAAGCCTTCCTTCTTCAAATTCTTGTTTTTCTAGTTCAGTTTCACAAATAAGTTCAGGAACTTCCGTCGGCTTATCATTTTCATCAATAGCAACTTCTACAACAAAGGCTTTATTTATAAGTTCTCTTTCTCCACTTCTCTTTTCTATATAAGAACAAACCCTGATTTCCATACTTGTTTTACCGGTATAAATCATTTCACCGGTCAACACAACGATATCGTTTGCGTAGGCAGGGCGTATAAAATGAAGTTTATTTAAAAAAGCCGTCGTTATATTATGCCCGGAGTGACGTATCGCAACTATTCCGGCAACAGCATCTATCCATGACAAAAGCGTTCCCCCGAATAAACGACCGCTTCCATTTAAATCTGCAGTGTTAACTAAATGGTATTGTTCTGTAAATGAATCTCTTTTATATTTTCCTTCCATAATTTACCTCTCGTGTATAGTATAATTAAAAAACAATTCATAGTCAAGCAAAAAAAATACGGCTCAAAATCGAGCCGTATTTTTATACCCTTATTTTGTTTTTAATTTCACTTAAAGCAGTTTTTTCTATTCTGCTCACTTGTGCCTGTGAAATCCCAACTTCTTCGCTTATCTCCATTTGTGTTTTTCCTTCGTAGTATCTTAAATATATTATATCTCTTTCTCGCTTATCTAAAAATTTCATAGCGGTATCAATCGCAACGTTTTCCGTCCATCTTTCATCAGTATTCTTTTCATCGCCGATTTGATCCATTAAATAAAGTTCGTCCCCGTCCTTATTGTAAATCGGTGAATATAGCGATACCGTATCAGAAATTGCATCTAAAGCATAAACAACTTCCGAAAGCTTTGCGTTCATCTCTAAAGCAATTCTTTCAAGCGATACTTCTTCGTCTTTTTTTTCAAGTTCCGAACGTGTTTTTAATACTTGATACGCAGTATCCCTTATTGACCTTGCAACTCGCATAGAATTTCCGTCACGCAAATATCTTTTAATTTCACCTATAATCATCGGAACTGCATACGTTGAAAATTTTACGTTAAACGTTAAATCAAAATTATCTATCGCTTTTATTAAGCCTATACAACCCGCTTGAAACACGTCGTCACTATTTACTTTCTTTTCCCAAAACCGTTTTATGACCGATAAAACAAGCCTTAAATTTGCACGTATAAATTCTTCTCTTGCCGACTCGTCACCGTTTTTTATTTTTTCCAAAAAAACGATTGCCTCTTTATCACTTACTTTTGGTAGTTGCGAAGTATTAACCCCGCAAATAACAACCTTTCCACCCATATTACCTCCTATAAATATGTAATGGATAAACACCGTGTCTTAAAAGTATTGGCAATAAAAAAAGAATTATACATTTTAAAAATAAAAAACAGCCGAAATGGCTGTTTTTTATTTATTTTTTTATTCTGTTTTTGTTTCTTCCTTCTCTTCTTCTAAATCAAATTTGCCTTCTTTTTTCATCTTAAAAAAACAAACGAAGTAAACCATAATAAATGCAACAACTGCGCAAACAATAACAAGTAAAGCAATTGTTTTTAAAGAAACGTCTTTCTCTTCTTTTATATCGGCGTTTTTAATAATTATTTTATAATCTGTTTTATAGTTATCAATAATACTGTTATAATCTTTTATAACTTCACTGTATTTTTGAGTTAAATCACCAAAAAATTGTTTAACTTGGCCTAACTTTTCACTATCAATTTCATAATTAGCATTTGAGCCGATTGAAGAAATCGCCGCATCAATATAGTATTTATTGTTTAGATATATTGTATTTAACGGATAGTTCTTTTCTATTTCTGCAACGGCCTTATCATAGGCATATTGGTTCTTTTCACTATCTTTGATTATATCATTTAAAGCCTTGTATTTTTCTGCAAAACCGTATTTATCAATCCTTTTAATATACTCACTTAAAAAATCCGAATATGCTGTCTTATCTAAAGGAGAAATATCTTTCGTTACAATTTCATTTAAAACGTATACCAACGTTTTTTCTGTATAAACGTTTCCAACAACGTTATTGCTTAATTCAATGTTAATTGTAGAAATCGTGCTGGATTCATCATTTTTTGTATATTCTTTAAGTGAATATTTTGAACATGCACTGTCCCTTTTAACCATGAAATAATATACCTCTTCATAAAGGTCCAAAAAATTCTCTATAGGTTGCTTTTCATCGTCATAAACTATATTTTTATCTTCGTATTTATAATTATTTATATCGTTAATATTATCGTAGGCATGAAAAACTTTTTCGTTTATATTATTTTCAAGTATAATTAAAAAGTCGTTTAACAATTTTCCAGAATCAATACCTATTGAATCAAGTGATTTTATGGAAACATCATAGGCAAACTCATTAGCACCGTTTTGAGAAAAGCTCAATGCCGAAGTTAATACTTTCAAATCGTTTTCTTTATCTTTTGCCGTTCTTGTTAATTTATTTTCTTTGTAATAATAATCTAGAGTATTCTTTAAAATAGTATTTTGATTTTTATTATAGTGAATAATAATATCTTGTTTTTCGGTAGTAGTTTTTTCTGTTTCAGCAAAAAGCTCGTAATTCATTTGAACAGTAATAGAATACTTCGGTTTTTTTGTAAAATACACAATTCCGCAAACCAAAGCGCAAGCGAAAATAGCAATTAAAACCCATAAAATAAACTTTTTTATATTTAACTTTATAACACTGAATAATTGTGATAATGTCAGTTCTTTTTCTTCCATATTTCACCTCATTTGTAAAAATAAATAAACACTAATAAATATGTATATATAGTATACAACAATCAATACAAAATTGTCAATAAAAAAAAATAAAACAATAAATACAATATTTTGGAAATAATATATACAAATTATTAAAAATTATACCATTTTCTTAAACTCTTTTTTTAGCCTTGAAATTATCTTCTTTTCCAGCCTTGAAATATAGCTTTGCGATATGCCCAAAGTATCGGCAACTTCTTTTTGAGTCAATTCGTCATCACCCAAAAGCCCGTATCGCATTTCCATAATTTCCCGTTCTCTTTTACTTAATTTTAGAAGCGCTTGTTTTAGAAGCTCGTTTTCAACGCCGTTTTCAATTTTTTTATAAACGATATCGCCTTCCGTTCCCATAACGTCGGATAAAAGAAGTTCGTTTCCGTCGGAATCGGTATTAAGCGGTTCGTCAAAAGAAATTTCGCTTTTTTGTTTTACAGTCCTTCTTAAATGCATAAGTATTTCGTTCTCTATACACCTTGAAGCAAATGTTGCAAGCTTGATATTCTTGTCGCCGTCAAAGGAATTTACTGCTTTTATTAAGCCTATCGTTCCGATAGAAACAAGGTCGTCAATGGCAACGCCTGTATTTTCAAATCTCTTTGCAATATATACAACAAGGCGCAAATTATGCTCTATCAAATCGTTTTTTAAGTTTGTTTCCCCACTGTTAATTCTGTCTACGATTTTTTGTTCTTCTTCCGCCGTATACGGTGCAGGCAAGGTCTCTTGACCTGCTAGATAATGAAGTATTTCTTCATTTAACGAGAACTTTAAGATTATTTTCTTTAGTTTTAATAAAAGTTTGTTCATACTTATCCTCCATTAAACTCGGGTGAAGAAGTATTTTTTTATCGGGAACGTTTCCCACACCCAAGTAAAAATCATCACAAAAATATTCTTTTTTACCGTCTTTAAATTTTACGGTTTGCCCTAAAAAGAGTGGCATTTTTGAAACGCCGGAAGCCGTCCAATAATCAAAAGTTATAAAAGGTTTTAATAAAAAATCACCGCCGAAAGAATCTATAAAAAAATTTTTATCAACTACGACGATAGGTTTTCCGTTATAAAAAAGGCTGTTACCAGTATCCAAAAAGCCACGACATTTAATCTCCTTGTTTTCAAAATCAATAATGCAGTTATACGTAAAGTTTTCTATATTCTTTCTTGAATAAAAAAACCTTATGATTCCTATTAAACATTTTATTAAAACGTAGGCTGGAATTATCATTAAAGCAATAGAGAATTCGGAAGAAAGATCTATATTAAAGATTGAAAATAATCCCATAATACTTCCACCCAAAGCAAAAGTTAAAAAAATAAAAATCACGCAAGAAACGTAAATATTTTTTTTAGTTACAACTTTAACGCCAATTAAAACGATAGTTATTCCAACTAAAATTTTAAGAAAGCACATCAAATAGACGTTCAAAGTTAAAAGCGGAAATATAAGCGAAACGATAGCGCCGAACAACGCCCCCGTAATAATCCTTAACTTTTTTATTTCGCCACCCGTTATAATAATTGTAGTTTTAAGTAAAAGGTAGTCTATAACAAAATTGTCTATCAAAACGTATTCAATATAAACGACCATTAAAAAACCCTCTAAACGCATATTAGCATTTAGAGGGTAAATAAAAATAAACTATATTATTTTTTTTTGAAATTATTTGACGATTATTTCATAAACGATAAGATAATATCGTTTTGAACATAGATATATTCTTCTTTAATTCTTAACATATCGCCGTCTCTTATTAAAAAGTCTTTCTTCTTTAATAAAACGTCTTTATACTTTTCTTCAAAATCTTGATTGAAAGTTTTGTTAAACTCTTTAACGCTTATTCCTTTTTCCGTGCGAAGCCCAAGCATAATAAATTCAAAACAGGCATCTTCGCCCGTTATTTCGTCAGAAGAAATTTCAGGCGACTTATTATAAATTATTGCGTTCATATATTCGTTTAAGTTGAACGAATTTGTAAACCTTCTGTTGTTAATAAAAGAAGATGCAGACACTCCAACCCCGATATATTCGCCACGTTTCCAATAATTATAATTGTGCTTTGATTCATAACCTTCTTTGGCAAAATTAGAAACTTCGTATCTGTAAAAACCATTTTCTTTTAGGTAAGCCCTTGCCCCATCGTAAATATCGGCAACTTCGTCGTCGGATAAAAGTTCACCGTTTAAGTAATCGGTATAAATAGGCGTTCCCACTTCTGGTGTTAACGCATACATTGAAATATGTTTAACCCCACCTGCTATCGCCAAATCTATTGTTTTTTTAACCTGATCCAACGTTTGATCGTGAAGCCCGAGTAAAATATCGGCACTTATGTTTTCGCCTTTTAATAAATTAGTGCAAAGCAAGAAATCTTTTGCAGTATGTATTCGGTTTAATCTTTTAAGTTGATCGTCAAACCCCGTTTGAAGCCCTATACTAAAACGGTTTATTCCAACGCTTTTATAATCTTTAATCTTTTCTTCGGTAACCGTTCCTGGATTCATTTCTATGGTTATTTCGGGATTACTTGACAAATTGAAATACCTTTTAATCTGCCTTATTGCACCCATAATAAACTTTGAAGGAACTATTGAAGGCGTGCCACCACCTATATAAACAGTATCAAAAGTTTTATCTTTCAGTTCTTTGCCACGTGCTTCTATCTCACGGTATAAGCATGCGAAATAACTTTCCGTTTTTCCTATTTCTTTAGGAAAAGACGCAAAATCACAATAAGTGCATTTACTTTTACAAAAAGGGATATGAATATATATTCCAGCCATTTTAGCCCCCTAATATAATACAAAGTTCAAAGAAAGCGATAAACACGCCTTGAGAAATAATATACCACCAAAGTGAAGTTCTACCTATAAACAAAATAGGCGAACAAATATTTTCAACGAATTTCGGAACTCTTAACAACGGTTTCTTTTCTCTATAAAATTTTCTACTTACGTATATTCCCAAAACAAAGTATCCTACAAACGGAAGAAGAGGAAAATAATCGGCAGAATATTTTATTCCAACGTCTAAATTGTATAATAAAAAGAAAAGATATTCCGTTAAAAAATCAGTTGCACCGAAATAATAGATTAAACCGATAGCGGATAAAACGATTCCCACTATAAGCAAAATATAATCTTTAACGTTATATTTTTGAATAAGCCACCCTAAAAGAGAACAAACGGTGAAAACATACATAACGCCTATCGTAATCAAACTGTTCTCTTCCTTTGTTATCAAAGTAAAGATAAGCGTTACTAAAAAAATCAAGAGAGCGATCAAACCGTATTTTAACGTTCTTTTTAAATTGCTTTTAGAAAAATTCGTGAGTATTCCCGAAATAAAGAATAACACGAATAAGCCTATAGGCCTAACCCACAGCCTATAAGTTCCGTTATAATAAACACATGATATTTCGTATAAATCAACGAGCCACTTGGCAGTATAATTTGAACCGTAATTTATACAAGCATCAAAAAAGAAATGGTCTATCATTATAAGAACGATTAAAACGCCACGAAGAAAGTCAAACATAAAAATACGTTCTTTTTTTTGTTTTTTTAATTTTATCATATTAACTTTCGCTATCTGTTTTCAAAATAGAAATAAACGCTTCGCTCGGAATTTCTACAGAGCCGATTGAACGCATTTTCTTTTTGCCTTCTTTTTGTTTTTCAAGTAATTTTTTCTTTCTCGTAACGTCCCCGCCGT
>JAZLMT010000062.1:0-9533 GCA_045598745.1 Christensenellaceae bacterium | reverse complement strand
ATGAATGCCGCAGGTCCGACAGGCGGAACATTGCTCCGTCCATCTGACGGTAAACATCCTCAAAAGATCGTATTTGTACAGTGTGTCGGCTCAAGGTGTGCCGCTTGCTCTGAAAAGGGAAAGGAGTATTGTTCAAAGATTTGCTGTATGTATACGGCAAAACACGCAATGCTAATCCGCGAAAAATATCCCGATACCGAAGTCCACGTTTTCTATATTGACGTAAGAACTCCAGGAAAGAATTATGATGAATTCTATCGCAGAGCAGTTGAACAATACAACGTTGATTACATAAAAGGTATGGTTGGAAAGGTTTATAACGAAAACGGCAAACTTATGGTTCAAGGTTCTAACCTTATAGATAATACGCAAGTTGTTATTCCAAGTGATTTGGTAGTTTTAGCAACTGCTATTGAACCGGAACCTTCCGTTAGAAAGATTGCAACGTTACTTACCGCAAGTATTGATACAAACAACTTCTTAACCGAAGCCCATGCAAAACTTCGCCCTGTTGAATCTCCGACGGCCGGCGTATATCTTGCAGGTGTTTGTCAAGGCCCTAAAGATATTCCCGAAACCGTTTCACAAGCATCTGCCGTTGCTGCAAAGGTTATAGGGCTTTTAACAAAAGATAAATTAAAAACTAATCCTTGTATTGCAAGTTCAAACGAAATGATGTGTAACGGTTGTTCACAATGCGCAAACGTTTGTGCTTACGGTGCTATTTCATATATTGATAAAGAATTTAGGCTCGGTGGCGGAAAGACGGAGACAAGGCGTGTTGCCTACGTTAACCCTGCAGTTTGCCAAGGTTGCGGTGCGTGCACGGTAACTTGCCCTTCAGGTGCTATGGATCTTTCCGGATTCAGTTCTAAACAAATTATGTCGGAGGTAGAGGCAATATGCAAGAAGTAAAAACCGAGAAAAAAGAATGGACGCCGAATATCGTTGCTTTCTGTTGCAACTGGTGTTCTTATGCGGGTGCCGATTTAGCCGGTTCAAGTAGATTATCGTATCCTGCAAACGTAAAGATTATCAGAGTTCCTTGCTCTTGTAGAGTTAATCCTATGTTTATATTAAAGGCTTTTCAACGTGGGGCTGACGGAGTTATTCTCTGCGGTTGCCACCCTGGTGATTGCCACTACGTAACGGGTAACTACTATACGAGAAGAAGAATGTCGTTATTGTTCTCTTTCCTTGATTTTTTGGGAATTGAAAAAGAAAGAACGAGAGTTGAATGGGTTTCCGCAGCAGAAGGCGCTAAATTCTCTGCCGTTATGAACGATTTTGTTAAGAAGGTAACCGAACTCGGCGAAAATAAACGTTTACAAGATTTAAGGGTAAAGGGGGAGTAAGACAATGACTGATTTGGAAAATGCCATAGTTAAAAGATGTTCCGAACTCTTAAATAGCGGAGAAGTTAAAAGAGTTGTAGGATGGACGAAGGGTGAATTTGAATATGACCCAAGCCCTGCAACGTTTGAAAGTAGCGAAAGCCTTAAAAATTTCGTTTATAACGATTTTTGCGGTGCAAATCTTTCAAAGTATATGATTGAAATAAGTAAAAAGGAAGGAAAAACGGCTGTTTTACTTAAACCTTGCGATACTTACAGTTTCAATCAATTATTAAAAGAACACAGAATCAATAGAGAAAACGTTTATATTATAGGTATTGAATGTCAAGGTAAACTTGATATGAATAAGATAAACGAAAAGAAAATTTACGGCGTTATTAGTGCTAAATACGTTGGCGAAAAGGCAGTATTAAATACGGTTGACGGTGAAAAGAGTATTGATAAGGACGAAGTTCTTTTATATAAGTGCCAAACTTGTAAAGGCAAAAAGCACGTGATTTACGACGAAACGATTATTCTTAACGAAATGCCAGAAACAAAGAACGATAGATTCTCCGGCGTAGAAGCAATAGAAAAGATGAAACCTAACGAAAGATATAATTTCTGGAAAGGTCAACTTTCAAAATGTATCCGTTGTAACGCTTGCCGAAACGTTTGCCCGGCATGTTCATGCTTAAACTGTGTTTTTGATAATCCGAAATCTGGTGTATCGGCAAAGGCAAACGACGTTTCTTTTGAAGAACAGTTATATCACATTATCCGTGCGTTCCACGTTTCCGGAAGATGCACCGATTGTGGCGAATGTAGCCGTGTATGTCCACAACACATCCCACTACATTTATTTAACAGAAAATTTATTAAAGATATAAACGAATTATACGGCGACTATCAAGCCGGTGAAGAAAGCGAAGGTAAAACACCGCTTACTTCTTATACTACAAACGATAAAGAACCTAACTTTTTAGTTGAAAAGGAGGGTAAATAATAATGCTTAAGATTGAAAAGAATAAACTGAAACAAGTTTATACTGCAATTTCCGAAAAGATGGATTTATATCTTCCGCTCTTTAAGGCAGGTGAAGTTAATTACGGCAAGTTTGACGGCGTTTCAATGACTTCGGTTGAAACTTTAAAGACCGTTAAGAGTGCAAAAGATTTCTTCTTCCCGCAAAGCGAAACGATGATGAAGTTTAGGCTTGAAGGAAAGAATATTGAAATCAAAGATATAAGGAGTGATAAAGATCCGTTCGTTATCTTCGGCGTTAAGGCATGTGATTATAAGTCTTTTGAAATTTTAGATAACGTATTCTTGCAAGAGCCTGTTGATACTTTCTATAAGGCTAGAAGGGATGCAGGTATTATAGTAACTCTTGCTTGCAACAATCCGGAACTTTCATGTTTTTGTTCTACATTTAAGTTAGATGCATCTAATCCTAAAGGTGATATAACGTGTTGGATGGATAAAGATTTTGCTTATTTTACACTTAATACCGAAAAGGGCAAGGCTCTCTTTGAAATCATGAAGAGTTTTGGAACGGACGGCGGTGATAAAGAAGTTGAGCAAATAAAAAAAGATATTAAAGCAAAGATTGAAAAGTTGCCTTATAAAGATTTAGACCTATCTAGGTTTAAGGAAGAAAACTTAAACGAATTGTTTAATCTTCCTGATTGGCAAGGTTTATCAGAAGCATGTTTGGGTTGTGGAACTTGCACTTTCGTTTGCCCAACGTGTCAATGTTTTGATATCAGAGATTTTAAAACGAACGACGGCGTTATAAGATTCAGATGTTGGGATTCCTGCATGTATAAAGACTTTACGCAAATGGCAGCCGCAAATTCAAGGACAACGCAACTTCAAAGATACCGTCAAAGATTTATGCACAAGTTGGTTTATTATCCGTCACAATATAACGGAACTTTCTCTTGTGTCCGTTGTGGTAGATGCGTAAACAAATCTCCGCAACATTTAAATATTGTTAAAGTAATTAAAAAGATAGGGGGAAAGAACAATGGTTAACGAAAATCTTATCCCAAGAATCGGCGTTATAACGGATATTAGGCGTGATACGCCTGACGTTAAGACGTTTAGAGTTGTAGGTTTAGACGGCAAAAAACTTTTTGAACATCTTCCGGGGCAATGTGCAATGGTTTCAATCCCGGGCGTTGGCGAAAGTATGTTCTCAATAACGTCATCTCCTACAAATAAAGAATTTATGGAATTTTCCATAAAGAAATGCGGTTGTGTTACCGAAGTTATTCACGCTTTAGAAGTAGGCCAACAAATAACCGTTCGTGGTCCTTACGGAAAGAACTTTCCTGTAGAAGGCGACTTCAAAGGTAAAGACCTACTCTTTATTGCAGGCGGTATCGGGCTCGCTCCGCTCCGTAGTGTTATTAACTACGTTCGCCATTACCGTAAGAATTACGGCAAAGTCGTTATCGTATACGGTTCAAGAAGTAAGGACGATTTAGTTGATATAAACGAAATTAAAGAAGAGTGGATGAACCAACCTAACTTTGAAGTTTATCTTACGATAGACAGAGAGCAAGAAGGTTGGGACGGGCACGTCGGTTTCGTTCCTAACTACGTTAAAGAGTTAGGATTAGATCCGACTATGACGGCTGTTTTATGCGGTCCACCTATCATGATTAAATTCACGCTTGCCGGGCTATTAGAGTTGGGCTTTAAGAAGGAAAGAGTTTATACGACGCTTGAACTTCGTATGAAATGCGGTATCGGTAAATGTGGTAGATGTAACGTTGGAAACAAGTTCGTATGTAAAGACGGCCCTGTATTTAGAATGGACCAACTTGACGAACTTCCACCTGAATATTGATTTGGAGAAGAATTATGGATAATTATGTTAATGTTTATTTCTTTGGAAAAAAATATCAAGTTCCTGAAAGCCTTACGATAATGAAGGCTATGGAATATGCGGGTTATCAACTTGTTCGTGGCTGTGGCTGTAGAAACGGATTCTGCGGTGCATGTGCAACGATTTACCGTATTCACGGCAAACAAGAATTAAAAACTTGCCTTGCTTGTCAAACGAAGGTAGAAGAAGGTATGTATGTTGCAACGCTTCCTTTCTTCCCGCTAGTTAAACAAGTATACGATATAAATAAGATTAAGCCTACAGAACAAATTATGATGCAACTTTATCCTGAGATTTATTCTTGCATAGGTTGCAATGCTTGCACAAAAGCATGCACACAAGGTTTGAACGTTATGCAATATATTGCTTATGCACAACGTGGCGAATATAAGAAGTGCGCAGAAGAAAGTTTTGACTGCGTTATGTGCGGTGTATGTTCTGCTCGTTGTCCTGCAGGTATTTCTCATCCGCAAGTTGCAGTTTTAGCAAGAAGATTATACGGGAAATATATCGCACCAGATTGCGAACATTTAAATAAGAGAGTTGAAGAAATCAATAACGGCGACTATAAGAAACTTTTAGAAGACGTTATGAATAAACCTATTGAAGAACTTAAAGAGTTATATAACCATAGGGAAATTGAAAAATAAGGAGGGAAGAGAAAATGTATAATTATACCGAAGAACAAATTGCTTCAATGAAAAAGGTTAGTGAAACAAGAAACGAAAGATTAAAAAATCTCTTTCCGAGAATGACTGCTGAAGAAAAAGATGCAGTCTTAAAAGAAAATCACCCTGACTATATTGAATCTGCTTACGAAAATTTAAAAGTTGGTCCAAATAAGGGCGGAAAGGTTTTGCATGAACTTGCCGATTTATTGCAAGGCAAGTCAAGAGTTTTAGATATGAATATTGATTTATCTAAACCCGACTATGACGTAGACGTTTTGGTTATCGGTGGCGGTGGCGCAGGTTCTTCTGCTGCAATTACAGCCCATGCTAACGGCGCAAACGTTATGATGGTAACAAAACTCCGTATCGGAGATGCCAACACAATGATGGCTGAAGGCGGTATTCAGGCTGCCGATAAAGAAAACGATAGCCCTGCTATTCACTATCTTGATGCTTTCGGTGGCGGTCACTTTGCAGCAAAGCACGAATTACTTTATAAACTCGTTAACGAAGCACCGGACGCTATTAAATGGCTATCCGATTTAGGCGTTATGTTTGATAAAGACGAAAATGGTAATATGATAACCACTCACGGTGGCGGAACAAGTAGAAAACGTATGCACGCTTGTAAAGACTACTCGGGTGCAGAAATCATGAGAACCCTTCGTGACGAAGTATTGAACAGAAAAATTCCGGTAGTAGATTTTACTTCTGCCATAGAACTTATTAAAGACGATAAGGGGCAATGTGCCGGTGCCGTTTTAATGAACATGGAAACCAAGGAAATTTTGATTGCACGTGCAAAAACGGTTATTATCGCAACGGGTGGTGCAGGAAGACTTCACTATCAAGGCTTCCCAACTTCAAACCATTACGGTGCAACGGCAGACGGATTAGTTTTGGCTTATCGTGCAGGTGCAAAACTTTTATATGCGGATACGCTTCAATATCACCCGACGGGTGCTGCCGAACCTACACAAATCTTCGGTGCTTTGGTTACTGAAAAAGTTAGATCACTCGGCGCACAACTCGTAAATAAAGAAGGTAAGCCTTTCGTTTACTCTTTGGAAACAAGAGACGTTACTGCTTCTTCTATCATTAGAGAGTGCAAAAAGAGAAACAACGGTATTAAAACGACTGACGGCGAAGGCGTATGGCTTGATACGCCTATGATAGAAGCAATCGGTGGCGAAGGAACGATTGAAAAGAGAATTCCGGCCATGATGAGAATGTTTGGTAAATACGGTATTGATATCAGAAAAGAGCCTATTTTGGTTTATCCGACACTTCACTATCAAAACGGTGGTATAGATATTTCCGATAACGGCGAATCTGACGTTAAAAACTTATTCGTTGCAGGCGAAGCCGTTGGTGGAATTCACGGAAGGAACAGGCTTATGGGTAACTCGCTTTTAGACGTTATCGTATTCGGTAGAAATGCAGGTAAGTATGCAAGTTTAAGAGTTAAAGACGTAAAAATAGGAAAACTTACCCTTAATCACGTTAAAGAATTTGAAGCGGAACTTGAAAGCGCAGGTATAAAACCTACTAAACTTTCACCGCAAATTCTTCCTGATTATAGAAGAAAAGATATGTAAATTTAATTCAAGTGGACGGGTAACCCCGTCTATTTGAACGCTAGGAGATATAAAAATGATAGACGAAGAAAAATTAGAAGAAAACGAAAACGTTAAAAAGAAAAAGAATTGGATTGTAATCGGTATTGTTTTAGCAATCGTTGCAGGTGTGCTGGCTTGGTGTATATATAATATGGTGGTTGTCCCTTCTGAAAAAGTTGGAAACGTTTATGGCATATCACAAGTTGTTGCACTTTTATTTGGAATATTCCTTATTGCAGTTTTAGGCTATTTACTCGGAAGTATTACTATAAAAGGGGTATCACTCGGAACAGCAGGCGTATTTTTAGTTGCTATTGCGTTTGGTTGTTTATCAACGATAGGCGGATTAAAGGACGTTCCTATATTAAAGAATTTCTTTATTGAAGATTCAAATGCAACACTCTATAAGTATTATGGTTCAATAGTTCAAAATATAGGTTTGGTATTGTTCGTTGCTTCCGTTGGCTTTATTGCAGGACCGAAATTCTTTAAGAACTTAAAAGCAAATGCAAAATCATACGTTTTGCTTGGGGCTATTATAATTATTATCGGTGCTATTTGTGCCGTTTTGTTTGCTCTCATTTTAGGTGAAGGATATTCCGGTAAAGAATTTTCGGTTGGCGTTCTTTCAGGCGCACTTACAACAACCCCTGGTTATTCTGCAGCACTAGAAGCGGCAGAAGCAGAAAAACAAGCAATGGTAACGTTAGGCCATGCTATTGCATATCCGTTTGGCGTAGTAGGTGTCGTTTTATTCGTTCAACTTATGCCAAAATTCTTAAAGGCAGATATGGAAGCGGAAAGAGCACTTTTAATAGGAAAAGTAAACCATAAACATGACGAAAAGAAAAAGAAATTCTATGAAGCCGATCCGTTCGGTTTAACGCCTTTTGCTTTTGCAGTTGTAATCGGTTTATTGGTTGGTGCAATTAAAATTCCACTAACAGGTGACGGATATAGTGGAACTTGTTTCTCTCTTGGGACAACGGGTGGCGTTTTGATTATGTGTTTGGTTTGTGGCCATTTAGGTCATATCGGTAATTTCTCTCTTGAAATTCCAAAGGAAACTGCTAAAATCTTCCGTGAATTCGGTTTAATGTTATTCTTGATCGGCGCAGGTGTTGCCGGTGGCGCTCAACTTGTTACAAAGATTTCCGAATACGGTGGGGAAATCATTGCATACGGTTTTATCGGCGGTATTGTTATGACGCTTGCTCCTATGATAGTCGGTTTCTTCTTTGCATCAAAGGTTTTACACTTGCCACTATTAAACAACTTGGGTTCTATCACGGGTGGTATGACAAGCACTCCGGCGCTTGGAACTTTAGTTAAAGTTGCAGGCTCGGATGACGTTGCTTCTGCTTATGCGGCAACATATCCTGTAGCACTTGTTTTAATAGTTTTGGCTTCGCAATTTATAGTAACGCTAATGTAAAACAAAAAAGATAAATTAAAAAAAATAAATCGCTCTAAAATTCAGGGCGATTTTTTTATTTTAAAAAATAAATAAAAATATTAAAAAACAGTGTTAAAACGTTTGACTATTATTTTATTTTGAATATAATAGCAAGTGAAATTTGGAAAGAATAAAAACAAATTTCAAACAACTGAATATTTGTTTTTGTTTTTCCTGTAAATAAAGGAGGTATGCTCATGAGATTTGCAAGAAAAATGGAAAAGTTCTTCAATATTGATACGAACGTTGCTTTTGCTCTTATGTATAACAATATGATGAACAGATTTTAATTAACGGGTGTTAGTTAAAACGGGAACTCTTAATCGTTGGATTAAGGGCTTTTTTATTTTAAAAACAATATAAAAAAATTCTTTTTGCTTGACGATAAAAATTTAAAAGAGTATACTTTATATATATAATATATAAAAAAACAGACGTAGGGGAAATCAAATGATAGATAAAAAGTATGTTGATGCTTTAAACGCAAAAACACCCGAAGAAAGATTAAAGAATTTAGAAATTCTTTTATCAATGGAAAAGGAAGAAGATAAACCTGTTAGTCGTGAAAACGATGCAAACAATCATATTCACACTATTTATTCTTTTTCGCCGTATTCACCTACAAAGGCTGCGTATATGGCGTATAAAGCAGGGCTAACGAGTGCCGGAATTATGGATCATGACAGTTTAAGCGGTGTTCGTGAATTTAAAAAGGCTTGCCAAATGTTAGGGCTTGGTTCTACTTGCGGTGTAGAAGTTCGTGCAAAGTTTGATAGGGGATTTGGAAAGATAAATCATCCGGATCAAGCAAATTGTATATATATGGCAGCACACGGTATTCCTGATCAAAGCCTTGATGCTTTCAATAAGTATCTTGAAGGGTTTAGAAAAAACAGAAATGCAAGAAATGCCGAAATGTGCAAATTGATAACTGAAAAATACGGCAAGTTCGGTATAACCCTTGATTTTGATAAGGACGTTGCTCCACTCTCTCAAACGCTTACCGGTGGTTCTGTAACGGAAAGGCATTTGCTTTATGCACTTGCTATTAAGCTTGAAAATAAATTCGGAAGAAACGAAAATCTTTTGAATTTCTTGGAAAAAGATTTAGGGCTTTCTATTTCTGAAAAAATAAAGGGCTTTTTGCTTGATAAAGATAACGAAAACTTTTTATACGACTTACTTGGCGTATTAAAGGCAGATACAAAGTTCTTCTATATTGACGCTGATAGTGAAATGCCGGTTGCGGAAGATTTCGTAAAAGTGGCAAAAGAGTTCGGTGCTATCCCTGCTTATGCTTATTTGGGGGATGTTGGTGATTCTGTTACGGGAGATAAAAAGGCACAAAAGTTTGAAGACGATTTCTTGGAAGACTTATTGAGAGAAATAAAAAAGATAGGTATCAATACTATCGCATTTATGCCAACGAGAAATACTCCGGCTCAACTTGAAAGATTGATGGGATATTGTGAAGAAAACAATATGTTCCAAATCAGCGGTGAAGATATTAACTCTCCACGTCAAAAATTTGAATGTAAGGCTTTGGCAGATCCAAGA
>JAZLMT010000061.1:0-3017 GCA_045598745.1 Christensenellaceae bacterium | reverse complement strand
AAAAAGCGATAGAATTTTTCCTATCGCTCTTTAAATTAATAAAGTTTAATCAAATCAGCAACTCCATCAATATTATGCGTTGCTTTATTTATTAGTTGAGCATCACCTATAGCACAAGACATAAAACCGCCCAAACAAGCGGCTTCAATACCTGCCCTTGAATCTTCTATAACAACACACTCGTTTGCCGGCAAATTTATCATTTCTGAAGCTTTAATAAATACTTCCGGATCCGGCTTACTATGCGTTATATTGTTACCGTCGGATATAGCATCAAAAAACTTATCCAAACCTATCTTTTTTAGAATAAGCGGAGTGTTTTTACTTGAACTGCCTATTGCAAGTTTATACCCCTTTTCTCTTAAATAATTTAAGCCTTCCGTTACGCCCTTTAACCTATCGTTTGGCGTTAAGTTGTTAAGCAACTCTCTGTAAATATTATTCTTCTTTTCTGCAATAGCATTTTTTTCTTCTTGAGAATACTCTCTATTCGCTCTTTCTAAAATAATATCTAAACTTGCCATACGGCTTACACCACGAAGCCTATCGTTTATCTTTTCATCAAAATAAATATTTTGCTCGTCTGCAACCGCTTTCCATGCTTGATAATGATATTTATCGGTTGAAACAATAACTCCGTCTAAATCAAAAACAAAACCTTTAACGTTATTCATTTGCTAATTCTACCTTCTCTTTTGTTACTTTAACTTCTTTGCCGAAGTGCTTTATCGTTAAACCGTTTCCTTCAAGTATTTGATACGTCGTTTTATCTTTTTCAACTTTAACGAAAATAATGTTGTTTTTATAATTTATCTTAAAGTCATAAGACTTCCAACCTTCCGCAATAGAAGGCTCAAAAGACAATTCGTTCCTAACGTATCTAACGCCGGCATAGCCGTTAACAATAAGCATTCTTGCGCCACCCATACATGCAGCATGCAAGCCGTATCTTGTGTTACCGTTAACGTTATCAAGATCCATACGAGCACTTTGTTTTAAGTATTTATATGCGTCTTTTTGTCTACCGATAGCACAAGCGACTATTGAGTGAATTGCTGCGGATAACGAGCTATCGTGAACTGTTTTCGGTTCATAATAATCAAAAATCTTTTCAATTTCTTCCTTCGTAAAGAAATCACTCATAATAAACGCAGCTAAAACTATATCTGCTTGCTTACATACTTGATAACGCCATAAGTTTAGTGGATGTAAATTACCTAAAAGCCCCATTTTTTCTTTTGGAATATCTTCAACAGGATAAGGATCTTTATACATAAAGTTTTCATCTTGCATATAGATTTGATACTTTTCGTTATATGGGATGAACATGTTTTCGGAAGCACGTTTAATTCTATCAAACTCTTCATCGGTCATTTCACACTTTTGATTTAATTCCTTAAACTTTTCAGGATATTTTTCCTTTAACAAGTCTGCCATCTTTAATGTGAAATCAAACATTCTCTTTGTCAATAAATTAGTATATAAGTTGTTATCAACAATAGGGTTATATTCATCAGGACCGCAAATTCCGTTAATACAGAATTTATTATCTTTTGTTGGAATAAAGTTTCCACGGTGAGATAAGCATTTGGATAGTTCATATAGCATTTCAATACCCATATCAACCATAAATTGCTCGTCGTTTGAAGCTTCATAATACATTTGGATAGCATAACCGATATCACCGTCTAAGTGATATTGTGCCGTCGATGCTTCGTGATATACGGAAGTTTCTTCACCGTTAATTGAGCACCATGCATATAATGCACCTTTATCTTCCATTTGTTTAGCACGTATTCTTGCATTATCCAAAATATTATATCTATACGCTAAAAGTTGTTTTGCCATATCTTGCTTTCCATAAGTAAATAACGGAAGCATATACATTTCCGTATCCCAGAAAGTATGGCCTTGATATACCGTTCCGGTTAAACCGTTTGCAGAGATATTTGTCAACCCGTCTCTACCTGCTGATTGATATACTTGAAGCATTGAAAAACGAACACCTTGAATAACGAAAATATCGCTATCAATATTGATATTGGTTATATTCCAAAAATCATCTAATTCTTCTTTGTTTTTAGCTAAATATTCGTTAAAAGTTAAAGCCGAAGTAATCTTATCTAAAATATACTCTTTTTGATTTTTTGTATCTTTATCACAAGCAAAACCAATAATTCTTTCATAATCAAAAGTTTCGCCTTTCTTTAATACACCTTTATATATTGATAAAATACCGTCTTTTTTAGATTTTTTACTATTCTTTAATAAATTAGCACTTTCCTTTATAGCACAAGTCGTTGTAAATTTACTTACTTTCGTAGTATAAGTTGCAACGGATAATCCGTTTATAAATTCAAATTTTCCGTTATCATACAAAGAATCAAAGGTATCGTTTAAAAAGTTAACGCCTAAATCTTTATCTAAAGAAGAAATGATTTTTACCTTTGCATCGTTATCAACGGAAACTTTTAATTTAAAACACAAAACGTTTCTATCAAATTGTGAAGCAAATCTTATAAACTTTAACGTTGCTTTTTTACCAGATTTAGTGGTATAAACAAAACTTCTTGAAACTTCACCCGTTTGCATATCAAGAATACGTTCATATCCTTCATTTGTCGTTTTTGCTTGTTCATCATCAATGTAAACAAAAATCTTTAAAGGATTAACATGCGATATAATTCTATGTTGTCTACTAACAAAGCCCGGCCTAAACGGAACAGGAAAACATGGGAAATATTCATAAACCCCGTTAAGCATCATCGCAATATCCGTTTTTTCCGGATTATCTTTATAACCTTCTTCAAATGTGCCACGATATCCTATATAACCGTTTGCCGTTGCAAAAATTGATTCTGCATTGTTCTTATTTTCTTCTAAAAAATCTTTTTCAATAATCTTCCACTCGTCTTTAACATAAAACGGCTCTTTGTCAACATACTCAAATCTCATTTTTTTGTCCTTAATTATTCCTTTTTTCTTTTTTAGTTATAAAGAAGAAAATATCACTTCTT
>JAZLMT010000060.1:0-7071 GCA_045598745.1 Christensenellaceae bacterium | reverse complement strand
AAAACTTATGAATTTAGAGTTTAATCTAGGTATTATTCCAAAGGTATTAAAAAAGATTTCTTGTAATAATGGCGTTTTATCTTTAGGACTTGATGCTAGTATTATTGATTTTAATAAGATTATAACTTTATTTGCAAGCGTATCCGAATACGATATTTTATCGTTAACCGTTTCTATTGACGACTATGACGGAACGATAAATTTAGACAATAGTGAGTTTGACGATATTGTTGCGCCGGACGGAAATTATTTAGATTTTAGCGGAATAACGAATCTTATTGAAGGTCTTGTTAATGCAATTCTTAAAGATAGCGGAGAATATTATCTAAACGGAAAATTAACTTTAGATTTGGATTCTAATCTACTTAGTGCAATAGCTGACAACGTTGAAATAGAAGTTACTGCGGTTATAAGGTTGGTTGATAAAATCGTTGATAGCGAAGCCGTCGGAAAGAAAATAGAAGCATATATAATTGTGAATACAGTTGCTGATGGTGGAATAATACAAACGGCTTCTAGTTTAAACTTTATCAATGCCGGAACAGGTATAATGGTTATTAAAGACGATAAGTGTTATATTGAAAGACATGATAAAAAATACGTTTCTAATATTTTATTTTGGAAATCAAAGTGGGAAGATCAAACACCTATTAAAATTTCCGTAACGAAAGAGTATTTCGCTAATAATATTTTAGAAGAAGTAGGCGTGTTCTTGGGCTTTGGCTCTGCACTTATGGACACCATATCTTCAAGCAGTGGCAAAGAGACGGATAGCTCAATTGAAATAGAATCAATATTAAAAGATTATAAAGTAAATGACGGTGAGCAAAACGTTGTTATAAACGGAAGTGCCTTATTAGAAAATGATGTTGTTGAAATCAAGGATATTAACGTTAGTATATCTACGGCGAACTTGGGCGACGAAGATAATCCGGATGAAGAATTAACGGATTTAGAAGTAAAACTTCCTATAAAAGTTGGTTCGATTTTGGGTATGACGGCAACTTTAGAAGCTACTTACGACGTAAAGAAAACCGACATAGACTTTTCTTTGATAGACTATTTGGTTGAAGAAGACTATAACTTTTTAGGTTGATAAAAACGGATACGAAACTGTATCCGTTTTTAATTTTTAAATTGTTAATAAATGTATAATATGATATAATATATATTATGAAGTTTAAATATATAGTAGACGAAGAAGCGGTAATAAAATCTTTTTTGATAAAAAAAGAGTTTTCTTTGACGATTATAAATAAGTTGTTGACAGAGAAAACTAATATTTTTATAAACGGAAAGGTATATAACGGCAATTATAAACTTAAAACGAAAGATAGCATTGAAATAATTTTAGAAGAGAAAACGAACGTTAAACCCATAAATAAAGAAATAGATATAGTTTTTGAAGACGAATTATTTTTGGTTGTAAATAAACCTAAAGGGCTTGTAACGATTCCGTCAAAAAGGCATTTTGAAGACAGTTTGGCGGGCCGTGTTGCAAATTATTTTATTGGGAAGAATATAGGTATACATATTATAAATAGGTTAGATATAAACACTTGTGGGTTAATTGTGTTTGCAAAATCACAATATATTCAATCTATTATGGCTAAAGAAAAGATAGAAAAAAAGTATTATGCCAAAGTTTATGGAATTTTAAATGAAAAAGAAGGTATAATAGATAAAAAGATTGACAGGGAAAGTAAAGGCAGTGTTAAAAGAATAATATCCGAAAACGGGAAAAGGGCAATAACCAAATATAAAGTTATTTTAGAAGAAAACGACAGCAGTTTATTAGACATAGAACTTTTAACGGGGAGAACGCATCAAATACGTGTGCACATGTCAAACATCTCCCATCCGCTTATTGGTGATACGTTATATAATGAATATTGTGACAGCGATAAAGATTTTTATCTGTGTGCATATAGTATTAAGTTCAAGTGTAGGTATAACAACAAAGAATACTGTTTTAAGATAAAATAGAAGGAAAATGATTCCTTCTTTTTTTATATCAAAAAGCATATAGTTTAATAGAAATTGCAATTTGTTTAAAAAGTTGGATTTTTTTTATTTATTTTGCTTTGACTATTTGTAATATTTTGTATATAATACTATTGGTGGAGATTGTGGTTTAATAAAATCAAACAAAAAACAATAAACAATAAACCATATATACACATTAAAAGATAAAAACACAAACTTAAAAAAGAGGTGTATCATGATAAAAGAAGATTTAACAAAATACGGAATTGAAAATGTTAAAGCAGTTGTTCACAATCCTTCTTACGAAGAATTGTTCAAAGCCGAAACTGACAAGAGCCTTACCGGTTATGAGATAGGCCAAGAATCCGAACTCGGTGCTGTTAACGTTATGACAGGTATTTATACAGGTCGTTCTCCTAAAGATAAATACATTGTTATGGATAAAAATTCTGAAAACACGGTTTGGTGGACAAGCGAAGGCTATAAGAACGATAACCACCCTATGAGCGAAAAAGTTTGGGAAACAGTTAAAGAAATCGCTATTAAGGAACTTTCAAACAAAGATCTTTACGTTGTAGATGCTTTTTGCGGTGCAAACAAAGATACCCGTATGGCTGTTAGATTTATTGTAGAAGTTGCTTGGCAAGCTCACTTTATTAAAAATATGTTTATAAAGCCAACGGAAGAAGAACTTAAAAATTTCAAGCCGGACTTTATCGTTTACAATGCTTCTAAAGCAAAGGTAGAAAACTTTAAAGAACTCGGCTTAAACAGTGAAACTTGTGTTGCTTTCAATATTTCTTCGCGTGAACAAGTTATAATCAATACTTGGTATGGCGGTGAAATGAAGAAAGGTATGTTCTCTATGATGAACTACTATTTGCCACTTAAGGGTATTGCATCAATGCACTGCTCTGCAAATACGGATATGAACGGAAAGAACACTGCAATCTTCTTCGGCTTATCCGGAACAGGTAAAACAACTTTATCTACCGATCCAAAGCGTCTTTTAATCGGTGATGACGAACACGGTTGGGATGATAACGGTGTGTTTAACTTTGAAGGTGGTTGCTATGCAAAGGTTATCAACCTTGATAAAGAAAGCGAACCTGATATTTATAATGCTATTAAGAGAAACGCTCTTTTGGAAAACGTTACGTTAGATGAAAAAGGTAAAATTGATTTTGCCGATAAGTCAGTTACGGAAAACACACGTGTTTCTTATCCTATAGACCATATTGAAAAGATTGTTAAACCTATTTCAAGCGCACCGGCAGCAAAGAACGTTATATTCCTTTCTGCAGACGCATTTGGTGTTTTGCCACCTGTTTCAATTTTAACACCTGAACAAACACAATATTATTTCTTATCCGGCTTTACCGCAAAACTTGCAGGAACCGAAAGGGGAATAACAGAACCTACACCGACTTTCTCTGCTTGCTTTGGTCAAGCGTTCCTAGAACTTCACCCAACAAAGTATGCTGAAGAACTGGTTAAGAAAATGGAGAAGAGCGGTGCTAAAGCATATTTGGTTAATACGGGCTGGAACGGAACGGGAAAGAGAATTTCTATTAAGGATACACGTGGTATTATTGACGCAATATTAAACGGTGATATCAATAAGGCTAAAACGAAGAAGATACCTTTCTTTAATTTAGAAGTTCCAACTGAATTAAACGGCGTTGACACAAAGATTTTGGATCCGAGAGATACTTATGCAGATGCTAAAGTTTGGGAAGAAAAGGCTAAAGATTTAGCCGGTAGATTCAACAAGAACTTCGTTAAGTATGAAACAAACGAACTCGGCAAAAAGCTTTCAAAAGTTGGCCCAATCGTTAAATAGTAAATACAAACTAAAAAGCACTGGCTTTTGCCAGTGCTTTAATTTTGTTGGCGGAGAGGTAGACTTTCCCATTGAATTGGGAAAGGTGGCACGATAAAATCGTGACGAAAAGGGGGCGTCCCCCGCCGAGGGGAAAGATTCGACGATCTGCCCCTTGATAAGGAGAAGATTCGCCGTTTTGCACGGCGCAAAGTGTACAGCCGAAGCCGACGGCTGTTTGGTCTGCTATATTTAATAACAACGATATTTTAGTTTTGTAAGCAGACAAATCGGCACACGCCGATTTCTTCCCCCAATCGAATCTTCTCCATAACAACTATATCAACCAACAAAACAAAAGCACCGACATAAATGTCAGTGCTTTAATTTTGTTGGCGGAGAGGAGAAGATTCGAACTTCCGATAGGTTTCCCTATACTCGCTTTCCAAGCGGGCACGTTAGACCACTCTGACACCTCTCCACGTCGCTAGTATATTTTAGTATATTTATTACATTTTTGCAACAATTTTTTAACCATTTATTTTTATTTTTCTCTTGATTATTATTTTTTTTGGATTATAATATAATGTATAGAATAAACTTTGGAGGTTTTTGTTATATGTCTAACAAAAAAGATTATTTTGGTTTTAGTGCACTTGTAAGTTTAATTTTAGCAATTATTCCTTTCACAAGCTGGATTTGCGGTGTTGTTACGAGATTCAAAGAAGGCAAGATCGTTGCTTGTTTGATTCGTGCTTTCCTTGGTTTTAATATCATTTGGATTCTAGACTTGGTTTTCATGATTTTGGACGGCAATATTTTCAGAATCCTTGATATTTAATAAAAAAACCGAATAATATCATTAAAAAACGTGCCTTTTTGCATAAATTTTGCAAAAAGGCATTTTTTTATGCAAAACACAATATATTGTGTTTAGTGGTAAAAATATTTACAAAATATTGTGTAAAAAGTATTGACATAATACTATATATATGGTATATTATCAAGCGTATACACAAACTAAGGAGGAACATTATTATGTTTCAAGTTAAGAAGAGAGATGGCAGTTTAGTTGATTTTGATATGAGCAAAATAACTATTGCTATAAGTAAAGCGTTTAACGCAAACAATATTAATTATACTTCTGATATTTTGAATATGCTTGCGCTTCGTGTTTCTGCTGATTTTGCAAAGAAAATCAAAGACAACGTAGTTACCGTTGAAGATATTCAAGACAGTGCCGAAGTAGTTTTAATTCAAGCAGGATATGTAGAAGTTGCCAAAAGTTATATTCTTTATCGTAAACAAAGAGAAAAAGTTCG
The DNA here is from genome assembly GCA_045598745.1 of Christensenellaceae bacterium. GTDB lineage: Bacteria > Bacillota > Clostridia > Christensenellales > Borkfalkiaceae > UBA1259. Next base: position 1,941 of record JAZLMT010000060.1, on the reverse strand, counting down.
TAATATCGGCAATACAATCATTGACTATAAGCAAGTTATTGACAGTTATTTAAAGGTTTCCGATTGGCGTGTTAAAGAAAATTCTACCGTAACGTATTCCGTTGGTGGGCTTATTCTTTCTAACTCCGGTGCCGTTACCGCTAACTACTGGCTTTCTGAAGTATATGATGAAGAAATCGGTAATGCTCATAGAAATGCCGATATTCATATTCACGATCTTTCAATGCTTACAGGTTATTGTGCAGGTTGGTCGCTTAAACAACTTATTAAAGAAGGTTTAGGTGGTGTTCCGGGTAAGATAACGTCTGCTCCGGCAAGCCATTTATCAACGTTATGCAACCAAATGGTTAACTTTTTAGGCATTATGCAAAACGAATGGGCAGGTGCACAAGCGTTTTCATCTTTCGATACCTATTTAGCACCGTTTGTTAAAGTTGATAATTTAACTTATAAAGAAGTTAAACAATGTTTGCAATCATTTATATACGGTGTTAACACTCCGTCCCGTTGGGGAACGCAAGCTCCTTTTACGAATATCACTTTAGACTGGGTTGTTCCGAACGACCTTGCTGAAATGAACGCTATTGTCGGCGGAAAGGAAATGGACTTTAAGTATAAAGATTGCGTTAAAGAAATGGCTATGGTTAACAAAGCCTTTATTGAAATTATGATTGAAGGTGATGCTAACGGCAGAGGTTTCCAATATCCGATTCCGACATATTCAATTACGAGAGATTTTGACTGGTCAGAAACAGAAAACAACAAGTTGTTGTTTGAAATGACGTCTAAATACGGAACACCGTATTTCTCTAACTATATAAATAGTGATATGGAACCGAGTGACGTTCGTTCTATGTGCTGTAGATTAAGGCTTGACTTAAGAGAACTTCGTAAGAAATCGGGTGGTTTCTTCGGTTCAGGCGAAAGCACGGGTTCTGTCGGCGTTGTTACCATCAATATGCCGAGAATCGCATATTTATCTAAAACGGAAGAAGAATTTTATGATAGATTAAAACGTTTAATGGATATTTCTGCAAGATCGTTAAAGGTTAAGAGAGATACGATCACAAAACTTTTGGATGCAGGTTTATATCCGTATACAAAGAGATATTTGGGAACGTTTGCTAATCACTTCTCAACAATCGGGCTTGTTGGTATGAACGAAGCTTGCTTAAATGCAAACTGGATCAAAAAAGATTTAACTAATAAGGAAGCACAAAAGTTTACTCAAAACGTTCTTAACTTTATGAGAAATAAACTTTCAGATTATCAAGAAATGTATGGCGATCTGTATAACCTTGAAGCAACTCCTGCCGAATCTACTTCTTACCGTTTGGCAAAACACGATAAGAAGAGATATCCTGATATTATTACGGCTGTTGGTAACGATTGCGGAAATCCGTATTATACAAACAGTTCACATCTTCCTGTTGGTTATACCGAAGATATTTTCACGGCTTTGGATATTCAAGACGAATTGCAAACGCTTTATACTTCGGGAACAGTTTTCCATGCCTTCTTAGGTCAAAAACTTCCTGATTGGAAGGCTGCGGCAAATCTTGTTAGAAAGGTTGCGGAAAACTATAAACTTCCATATTATACTTTAAGCCCGACTTATTCCGTTTGTGCTGAACACGGATATATTTCCGGTGAACAATATAAGTGCCCGATTTGCGGAAAGACAACGGAAGTTTACAGCCGTATTACCGGTTATTATCGTCCTGTTCAAAACTGGAACGACGGTAAGAGAGCAGAATTTGAAAACAGAAAAGTTTATAATATTGATAATTCAAAATTCCAAGCAAAAGAGCAAGCTTGTTCTTGTAAGCAAGAAAATGTAAACCAAGAAGTAACGTTGACTATGCCAACGTTGTTCTCAAGAACGGGTTGCCCAAATTGCAAGACGAGTAAAATGATGCTTGATAAAGCAGGAATTAAATA
>JAZLMT010000059.1:0-12144 GCA_045598745.1 Christensenellaceae bacterium | reverse complement strand
CCAACGTATTCGTCAACCTTTGATTTAACGTAGTGGCAAAGTTCCTTCATGTCGGCAAACTCTTTTTCGTTGATAATATTTAATAATCTTTCTTCACCCAACAATTCACCGTTACTGTTTTGCGCTTCGGTAACACCGTCGGTATAAAGGAAAATTTCATCCCCTCTCTCAAGTTGAATTTCTTGTTCTTTGTATTTAACGCTATCCATACCTGCAAGAACAAATCCTGCACGACCCTTTAAGTATTCAAACTTTCCGTTTACGTGTCTAACGAGCGGTGCATTATGCCCTGCGTTTGCATATTTTACTAACCCTGTAGTTAAATCAATGCCACCTTGCCATGCAGTAACGAACATACCTGCATCGTTACCTTCGCAAAGTTCTTTATTACCTATCGTAAATACGTTGTCTATCGCAGTTCCTGCTTCGGTAAGAGTTTTAAGTTCGGTTTTTGCTCTCATCATAAACATTGCGGCAGGTATTCCTTTACCGGAAACGTCAGCAATAAGGAAGTTTAACGTATCGCCTTCCGTAATATAGAAATCGTAGAAATCGCCACCGACTTCTTTTGCCGGATTCATACTTGCAAAGATATCAAAATCTTTTCTCTTTGGAAATGCCGGGAATATATTCGGAAGTGCCGATGCTTGAATGTTTTTTGCAAATTCAAGTTCTTTATCAATTCTTGATGTTGCTTCTGCAATATATCTCTTTAGCGTATCTACCGTAGAGTTAATATCGTCTGAAAGTGAAGCAAACTCTTCACTCGTTCTAACGTCAACTACTACGCCCAAATCCCCTTCAGTAATTCTTGCAAGAGAATTGTTTATGCTCTTTATTTGATTTACAACCACTCTCTTGATAAGCATATATATCATATAGAATAAAAGTGCAAATACCAAAATTTCCATAAACGCATTGATATATACTACGATATTTCTGTTTTGCATTGCTTCGCTCGTTGGATAAAGTGAAATTATATAAAAATATTCACTTTCGTTTTTATCAACTTTTCCCATTTTCCCGTAATAAGAAATATTGCTCAAAGTTACGTTATTGTCTTTATCAAAGGCCTTAACATCTTCTATTTCAACGCTAAATATACCTGTCAATCCTTCATAATCATCTGCACCGAATTTATTACTAAACGCATCGTAAACTTTTTGTTTATCAACAAAATCCGGGGTAAACACAATAAACTCTTCTTTTTTAGCCCAATCGTCAAATTTAGCACCGTCAACAACTACAACGAAACCATCTTTACCAACGTTTCTATTTTTCACTGCCGTTTTAATATATTCTTTTGATGCAGTAATATCGCCTTTTTTAAAAGCATCGTTAACATCATTGGTAATCTCTTCTATTGAAGAACTTAACGTGTTTTCCGCTTGTAAGTTAACAAGCTCGTTTTGCAAACTTAAAACAAAAAAAGTAGTTAATGCAAATGCAATAACAACGGTAACTAAAAGCCATTTTTGTATCGTTTGAGATATATGAACTTTTGATAGTTTTTTCTCTATTTTTTCCTTTCCCAAGAAAGATAGTGCCATTGCCGAAAACATAACGGACAAGCCGTTTGCCGTAACCATAGGAACCGTGCAATCCTGAACTATCTTCATTGCCAAAACAGGATCGTTTATATTGGTTATAAATACCATGTTCAAGTGGAATACTTCCATAACGACACCGATAGCAAGTGAAATAAGCCAACCCGGTTTTTTGTTTTCAAACATGAATTTTCTTAATCCCGCAGCATAAAAACCGGCAAGGGCGGTTGAAACGCTACAAGCAATTTGCGTTGTTGCACTTATTCCATAGTATACCGAAACGTATCTCTCTATGCCACCGATTAACCCGGCAATAATTCCGGCAGGGCCACCGAACAGTAATCCCGCAGATAAAACCGCACCGTCTCTAACGTTTGCTTGAGCAAACGTCATTTTTATTCCCCAGTGTGTTCCAACAACAGCCAACCCACCAAAACAAACGCCTATAATTATTTGTTTCCACCAGTAAGACAATTCTCTAAATTTCGTTTTTTTGTTCAATAAATAAAACAAAACGGAAAATCCTACAGGCAACAATGCTGCTATAGATAATTTAAAATAAGATAAAAACATACCCTTGTCCTTTTTTTATGTTATTTATTAATTTTATCACATATAATCGTTTTTAACAAATACTTTAATACTTTTTTTAATAACTTTCCACTCACTAACTAGCTTATCTAAACCGTAAACTGCGTTAGCCGGGCTTGTTGAAGGTAAAACTATTGCTTTTCTGTTTAATTTTTTTTCTAAATATTCTTTATAATATTTTTCTGCCATTTTGCCGTTTACAAAAATATTTTCTATATTTGCTACGCTTAAAATTAAAGATAAATCGTTTACGGTAACGTTCTTTATCGTGCTATCGCTACTGCCCACAATTTCGCAAGAAGAAATAACGTCCCATACGGCAATATTGTTTTTAAGCAAAAAACTTTTCTTTTCTTCAATGCTTTTCGGTTCGTTTTCGCCTAAAACGATAGATAAAACTTTCCAAAACCTATTTTGCGGGTGCCCGTAAAAAAAGTTTATCTCTCTTGATTTAACCGAAGGAAAACTTCCTAATATCAACACTTTAGAGTTTTTATCATATACGGGCGATATACTGTGTATTTGCATATATTTCCTATAAAAAAAGCACCCATTAAAAATGAGTGCTTAAAGTCTATTCTAAAACAAACGTAATTTTTTCTTTGCATGAAGAATCTGCACCGACGAAAACTTCAAACTCACCGCTATCGGCAAATAAACTTCCGTCAAAATGATAATACTCTAACTTTTCTTTCGTTATCGTAAAATCAACAGTCTTCTTTTCTCTCGCCTTTATAAACACTCTCTTAAAGTCTTTAAGTTCTCTTTCAGGGCGAACGACTTCAGAAAACTTATCGTTGATATAAAGTTCAACTGTTTCAACGCCGTCAACGTCGCTTTCGTTTTCAACGGTTACGGAAACTTTAACACTACCGTCCATATTCATAGATTGCTTATCAACTTTTAAGTCACTATACTTAAATTTACTATACGATAACCCGTAACCGAATACGTATTTCGGATCGTTTTCGCCGTCGTCGTAACGGGCTTGGAATCGCCACGTGTCGTTTCCAGGAACGTAAGGTCTTCCCAACTTCTTCTTTGCATAGTATTGTGGAAGTTGCCCTTCGTCACACGGGATAGTTACGGAAAGTTTACCGCTAAAGTTTTCTTTTCCGCTTAAGAGCGAAGCCATAGCATCACCCATTCTATGCCCTAAATCCCAGCACATAACAGTTGCATTTGAACTATCAAACTCGTTTATAATCAAAGGTCTTCCCGAAACGATAAGCGTTACGACCTTTTTATTCTTGCTCTTAATAAAGTTAAAGCAATCAACGATTTCACTTGCAACGTGCAAGTTGTGGTGTGATCTTGCTTCACCGTTTTCTTCACTCGTTTCACCAAAGTTGAACAAAACGACGTCTGCATTTTTAATTGCCTTTTTGGTTTTCTTTATATCATAATCGTCAACAACTGCACAAACTTCAAATCCTGCGTTACATAAACCGTCGTAAATAGTAACCACTTCTTCCTTCTTTTTACTTTCTTGCCAACAGCCGAGCAAATCTTTTGAAGTTGAGAATTTACCGATTAAAGCAACCTTCTTATCCTTCTTAATAGGAAGCGTGCCGTCGTTCTTCAATAAAACAGGGCACTCTAATGCCATCTTGTATGAAAGATTTAAGTATTCTTCACACATAATCTTATTTTTTAATTCAGGCTTTGTATAAGGATTTTCAAAGAGCCCCATTTCAAACTTCTTAACCAAAACTCTCAAAACGGCTTCGTCAAGAAGTTCCATAGGCACTTCACCACTGTTAACAAGGTTTTCAAGTTCTTCAATATATACCTGGCTTCCGAGATCAATATCCAAACCTGCGGTAATTGATTTTTTAGCACACTCCTTTAAGTCCTTACATACCCCGTAAGAAATAAGTTCAAACGACGAACCTGCATCGGAAAGTGCTATTCCGGTAAAGCCGAATTTATCTCTTAAAATATCTCTTAAATACTTCTTGTTTGCCGTTGTAGGAATATTCTCTATCGTATTAAAAGAAGTCATTATAGAACCGGCACCCGCTTTAATACCTTCTCTAAACGGAATCAAATAGGTGTTAAGCATCGTGTTTTCACTCATTTCGCAAACGTTATAATCTCTACCGCCTTCACAAGCACCGTAACCGGCAAAGTGCTTTAACGTTGCTATAATAGGCGTTTTATCGTTTTGGAAACCTTTAACGTATGCTTTTGCCATTTCACCTGCAAGATAAGGGTCTTCACCTTGGCTTTCTGGAATTCTTCCCCACCTTGGATCACGTGCAATATCTATCATAGGTGCGTTCGTATATTTAATACCGCATATCGTAGATTCTTCTGCCATTGCTTTTGCACACGTTTCAACAAGTTCGGTATCAAAACTACAAGCGCATGCAAGCGGAATAGGATATATCGTTTCCAAACCGTGAATCATATCGGAATTTATAAATAGCGGAATTTTTAACCTTGATTTTTCAACTGCGATTTTTTGCATAAAATCGGTTGCTTCACACATATCGTTTGCGTGCTGAATAACCGTTCCGCATCTGCCTTGTTCCAACATTTCAACAAGATTATGGCTATCGGGAACGCCTTGAGCGTCAAGTTGGCAACCTGCCTGTAAAACCATTTGGCCTACCTTTTCGGTAACGGTCATCTTTGCTAGTAATTCTTTTGCTTTTTCTAAATTAGTCATAAACACTTCTCTCTTTTTACTTTTTATCTTTTTTATAATATTAACCCGAATAAAATAAAAGTTTAATAATTTTAATAATATCGTTTTTAAAAACTCTTTAACGTTAAATTGCGTTTTATAAACGGCAATTTTTATCCTTTAATATTAAAATAGTCCTACAATCTTGCCGTTTTCGTCAACGTCGATTTTTTCTGCCGCAGGTATTTTCGGAAGCCCCGGCATAGTCATAATATCACCCGTCAAAACAACGATAAACCCTGCACCGCTGGAAACCTTAACGTTCTTTATCGTTACTGTAAAATCTTCAGGGGCACCGAGCTTTAACGGATCGTCTGAAAAACTATACTGAGTTTTCGCAATACAAATCGGTAGTTTATCAAAGCCCAACTTTGTAAGCGTTTCTATTTGCTTTTTAGCGTTAGGCATAACTGCTATATCTTTACCACGGTAAATTTTCGTTACTACCGCTTTTATCTTTTCTTCAATAGAAAGATTTACGTCGTAACTAAAAGTAAAATCACCTTTTTCTTCTTCACAAAGTCTAACAACTTCTTTTGCGAGTTCTACGCCACCTTTACCGCCGTCCGCCCAAACGGTTGATAAAACGGTATTGACTTTAAGTTCTCTACACTTTTTAATGATAAAATCAATTTCCTTATCGGTATCTGTCGGGAACCTGTTGATAGCAACAACACAAGGAAGTTTATAAACGTCTTTTATATTTGAAACGTGGCGAAGAAGGTTTGGAATACCCTTTTCAAGCGCTTCTATATTTTCGTTTGAAAGTTCCGTCTTATTAAGCCCACCGTGCATCTTCAATGCTCTAACCGTTCCGACAACGACTACTGCCGAAGGGGTAAGCCCTGCCATACGGCACTTTATATCAAGGAATTTTTCCGCACCCAAATCTGCGCCGAATCCGGCTTCGGTAACGGTATAATCGCCCATCTTTAACGCCATTTTAGTTGCCATAACAGAGTTGCAACCGTGTGCGATATTTGCAAAAGGTCCGCCGTGAACAAATGCCGGCGTTCCCTCTAAAGTTTGAACTAGGTTCGGCTTTAATGCGTCTTTAAGTAGCGCAGTCATAGCCCCTTGCGCTTTTAAATCACCTGCCGTTACAGGCTTATCGTCATAAGTATATCCAACGATAATTCTTGCAAGCCTTTCCTTTAAATCGGTAATGGAATTTGCCAAACACAAATCCGCCATAATTTCGGAAGCAACGGTTATATCAAACCCGTCTTCACGAGGGGTGCCGTTAGGTTTACCACCTAACCCGTCAACAATAAAACGAAGTTGGCGGTCGTTCATATCAACGCATCTTTTCCAAGTGATTTTTCTAACGTCAATTCCAAGTGAATTACCTTGTTGAATATGATTGTCAAGCATAGCCGCTAAAAGATTGTTTGCTGCACCTATTGCATGAAAGTCCCCCGTAAAATGAAGGTTTATATCTTCCATAGGAACGACTTGTGCATATCCGCCACCCGCAGCACCGCCTTTAACACCGAAGACAGGGCCCAAAGAAGGTTCTCTTAAAGCAACGGTAACGTCTTTACCGATAAGTTTTAATCCGTCGGCAAGCCCTATCGTAGTAGTGGTTTTGCCTTCTCCTGCAGGTGTTGGAGTGATAGCGGTAACTAAAACCAGCTTGCCGTCTTTCTTTTTTGTTTCCTTAAGTAAAGAAAGGTCAATTTTTGCTTTATACTTGCCGTATCTTTCAATATACTTTTCGTCAACGTGCGCAGTCTTTGCAATCTCTAAAATATCCTTCATTTTGCATGCTTGTGCAATTTCAATATCCGTTTTCATTTTTTTCTCCATTTAAATTTGTTTTTATTATATTATAAAACTTATTGACTTTATTTGCAATAACTTTTATTCTTCTTTTTGCTTAATACACATTTTTAATAGCGGAAGCAACACCCCACCGATGGCGTTCCCCAAAATTATAGTCAATATAAACGCAACGGCTTTTAAGCTTGCAATTCCCGACACGGCAAAATAATACATATCTGCAATAGAGTGTTCAAAACCGCAAAGAATAAATGTCGGAATACAGAAAATTATACCAATAACGTTTTTATTGTGTTCTTTATAAATACTAACCGCCAAATACATAAGTATTCCACACATAATACCTTTAACAAGCCACATTAAAAAAGTATCGGTAAGCTTATTTGAACATATTTGATAAGCCGTTTCGTGATAAGCGGGAATACAAAACCTTAATATCTCGCCAAAAACAACAGTGCCTATTGCATTACCTATTAAACACATAACAAGGTTTATTACGTCGTCTTTACCATGGCTTTCGGGAATAAACCCGACCTTTCCGGTAAACAAATAATATCCCTTATAGCAAATGCAAATAAGTGCAACGCAAAACAAAACCGCACCGACGTATTTGCTTTCGGAAGCCAAGAAAACCGAACCGCCGATAGATATCAAAAAACCTGCTAAAACTCCGTATATAAGTGCGTTAAAATATTTTCTCATAATTATATTTCCTTTTAAAACTTAAATATATTTTATCACATAAAAAGTATAAAAACAACATAAAAAATAAATTCGTTAATATATTCAACATTAAATTTAGGATATATGATATTGATTAAAAATTTTCAATATGCTATAATAAAAATATGTATAATAAACTTTCAAAAGAAATTGAAAACTTAATAAGAGAAGACAGAGAAAACGGCAAAACAAATCCCTATGCTTTCAAAGACGAAAATGCAATCCGTAGGTTAGATAACCCGCACGATAAATCAAGCGTAATCCGTTCTAACTTTATTCGTGATATTGATAAAATTATGAATTGCCCGTTCTTTTCACGCTATCAAGATAAAACGCAAGTTTTTTCTCTATATAAAAACGACGATATAACACACAGAAGTTTGCACGTTCAATTTGTTTCCCGCATTGCAAGAACGATAGGCAAAGCGTTAAACCTTAATCTTGAGCTGATTGAAGCAATCTCTTTAGGCCACGATATAGGCCATACACCGTTCGGACATGCCGGTGAATATATTTTAGATGAACTTTATTTTTCAAATACAAAAAGGCATTTTTATCACAATATTCAATCCGCACGTGTTCTTGATAAAATATTTCCATATAATATAACGATGCAAACGCTTGACGGTATTATCTCCCATAACGGCGAAACGGAACTAAAAGAATACCGCCCTATCCCGCTAAATAATTTTTGCGAACTTGACAGCAAAATAGAAAACTGCTACACGGTGAACGGATATAACAGCCAAGTTATATCTTCAACTTTAGAAGGCTGTGTAATGCGAATTTCCGATATAATCGCATATCTTGGTAAAGACAGGCAAGACGCATTTTTAACCAGCACAATAAAGGAAGAAAAGTTTTCCGAAAGTGAGATAGGCGTTTTCAATGCAGAGATAATTAACAATATAACCGTAAATATAATAGAAAACAGTTACGGTAAGCCTTATATAAAAATGGATAAAGCGTATTTTGACGCATTAAAGTTAGCGAAAAAAGAAAACTACGAAAAAATATATTTTAACGAAAAAACCAAAAAAGAAATTGACGTTAACTTAAAGCCTATGATGGAAATGATGTATAAAAAACTACTTAAAGAGTTAAAGGAAGAAAATAAAAATTCGTATATCTATAAACACCACATAGATTATATAAACAAATCGTTTTATAAAAAAGAACCGTATATAGAAAACGAGCCTAATCAAATAGTGGTTGATTTTATAGCGAGTATGACGGATGATTATTTTATTGATCTATTTAACGAAATGTTTATAAACAGCAAATATAAACTGACTTATAAAGGATATTTTGAATAATAAAAAAAATAGCGAATATAATATAAAAACAAAATTCGCTATCTTTTATTTTTAAAACATTTTTCCGGTAAATTCTTTTTTAGGCATGGTATCAAAATCGTATTTTTCTAATTCTTCTAAACTCATTAAATTTGCGTGCGAGCCTTCATGCACCATAAGATTTGACAATTCGCCTAATTGAACTACAAGCACTGGCTTTTTCGTTGCATAAGCATAACCGCACTCCCAAGCCGTTCCGGAATCACTGTAATTCCCCCAGTAAAGCATAACTACCACATCGCACCAGTCAAGCGCCGTTTTATCGTTATTAAACGTCGCTTTGCTCCACTCCGGCTTGCCAACGTTGCCTTCTCTGACTTCGTGCTCACGAGGAGAAAAAACGTCAAGCCCACGAGCCTTTAATATATTCTCAACCTTTCCTAAAACTTCCGTTTCTTTTTCACAAAAAAACGGTGATGCAAGATAAATTTTTTTCATTTTATTCTCCTAATAATTTTTTTATTTTTTCTTTAACTTCTAAAATATTGCTGTTTGAAAATAACGGCATAAGTTTGTCTATTTCTTCAAGATGAATTTTTAATCTTTCTGTTTGCAAAACCATACTTAAAAATATGACCGTATAATTTAAAAATTTGATTTTTTCGTTTTACTACTATTATACCGCTAAAATTCTTTTTTCTTTAATAGTATATCATTAAAATTCCTTTAAGTCAAAATAAAAGGCAGAAAGAAAATTTACTTTCTGCCTTCTACTTATTTATTTTTTCAAGAAGTTAAACTTATCTAAATCGTATCGTTATGTTTATCAATATTCCATACAACGCCGTCTTTAAACGTTACGTTATAATACGGATAATTTTCATAAAGAGTTACAGCCGGTAAAGTATAAACTTGGCAATACGTTTTACCAGTCTTATCGTCTTTTAGTTCAGTGTATTTTTCAATATGTGTATGACCTTCAAACACAGTCATCGGTAAACCGTATCCTTTAAGTTCGCCAAGTAGTTTATTCTTTGACGTGCTATCAATATCTTGTAATGCTACGTGGCTTATCCAAACGATACCTTTAACGTTTCCGTCCATTTGATTTTGAACTTCCGTCTTTAAGTAATTTATTACTTTATCAGGTATTGTAAATTCTGTGCAAGGGAGTATATCGCTAGGATCATCAGAACCCGTTCTTGTAAACAATGCGTCAACCGCAACGAACATTAAATCTTCATATTTGAATACGCCAACGCTTCCAACGTTTTCTACGTAAGGAGTATAATCCTTGTAATTCTCTTTTTCCGTATAAGCGACTTCGTGATTGCCGAGTAAATTGTATATCATTCTGTTTCCTTCAATATATCCTGCTTCGTTTGAATTATATACGTTAAGGCCAGCGCCCTTCATAGTGCTTATTACTTTATAATAATTGTTATAAGTGCCGTCTAAAGAGTTTACCACGTCACCCAAACTAACGTAGAATCTACTGCCCTTTGTTTCGCTGATAATTTTTTTGAGTTTTTCTTCCGATCTCGTGCAATAGAATCCGCCGTAATCGATAGTATCTAAATGCACGTCTGACATAAACGTTACGGTTAACGAAGAAGATTTTCTATCGTTCATTTCTTGCGCATTTAGGTATCTATGTGAAACTTCAAACGTTCCGTTTTCAGATAACGTTATAAGCGTTCCGCCGTTTATCGTTCCGTTATAGTAATCGTAAGTTCCCGTCTTTGTTCCATAAGTATAACGTATTCCGTTATAAAGAATAGAATAGTTATTTACGTGGTCGTGACCTATAAACACGCCGTCAACGTTTGCAAGCTTTAAGTCAGGTTCAAGTGTTGTGTTGAACTTTGATAAGTTTTCGTTCTTTTGCCCAAAGTCGCCGTCAATACCGCTTACGTCAAGATTAAAGTTTTGATCAGCCGAATAACCATACTTATTTATAAATGCCGTTTCAAAATCCAAAGAAGCAATATGGTAACAAGCAAATGCAGGAATATCTTCACCGTATGCTTCGTCTATTGAAGCGGAAACGTTCTTAAACCAAGCTATTTGGTCATCGCCGAATCCTGCGCCTCTCATTCCGATACATCCGTTACTGTCTAACATATAGATAACACGCCTAATCTTTCCGCTCTCATCTGTAAGCCCTATAGAATAGTTGCCGTTGCCGGTAAGATTTCCTTGCTTAAACAAACAGTTCTTTGCCGATTCAAGTTGAGCGCATTGCCAGTTAACACCTTTTGCCGTTTCGTTATCGTGATTTCCGAATATCGGTGCCCACGGAATACCGAAGGAATCCATAAAGTCAACCATTAAAGTCCATATTGCACCGCTATCGTCAAATTCGCCGTAAACTATATCACCCGTGAACAGAATTAAATCCGGCTTTTCGTTTTCTATGAGTGCAGAGATATGATTAAAGCAGTTTTTATCTATATTTGCCCTTGAATACAACTTAACGGCTCCCTCACCCAAACGGTCCGGCGCTCTCATTTGAGAAGAATCTATTATTTGTGTATCGGTAATTTGCAATATTCTCATCTCTCTATCGGAAGGCATTTCAACGGTAAAGTCAACCAAATCTTTAGCCCTAACTGTTGAGTTGAGTTTAAACTTAAGCGTTGAAGAACTTGCTGTTGCAATTAAACTGTAATCCGTTATTTTATAAGTTGCATCGCCTATATCAATTAGCGTTGTATCATCGGTTTTCTTTTTGCCGTTAACTACAACCGACTTTATTTCCGATGCTCCGCTTACCGTATATTCACCCGTCTTGCCGTCATAACTTATTGTATACGGAGAAGCATAACCGTTTATGCTTTCAAGTTCTATATCGCTTACACCGCTTACAATAGAAACGACTCCGTCAAGGTATCCTTTAATAATATCTCTTTCCATTGAGCCTACAGTATAATCTTCATAAGCAAGTTTTGCAACTTCGTAAACTTTTCTAGTGTAATTTTCCATATTGTTACCACCATAAATCGTGTATTCGTTTAATCCGTCTTTAATCTTCAAATATCCTATACCGAAAAAGTCGGTGCAGAAATTATTAGGTAAAAGATTTACTAAAGAACCGTAATATTTATAATATCCGTCCGACACTGCCGAACCGCTATTATAAAATCCTTCGTTTACTATTTTAACATAATCTTTTCCGTTTGTCTTTGATAAATCTGCAAAATAATTATCAAACGGGATAAGCCCAAAATATTCTCTAGGAAGAATATACGTTCCCATTTCAACGTTATCCTTTCCGTATTTTGATACGAGATATTCATAATCCGCTTTATTGATTTTCGTTTCATATCTGATACCACTAGGATTTGACAATCTTATAGATGCCCCTTCTGTCGTTTCAAAGCCTACTAACGTTACCGTAACAACCGTATCGCCACTGACCTTTAACGTTTCTTTTGATGTGTAAACTTTATCACCAACTTTGAAGTTAATAAGTTTAACCGAAACGTTTTTGTCAGAGAAAAGTTGCTTATAA
>JAZLMT010000058.1:0-2438 GCA_045598745.1 Christensenellaceae bacterium | reverse complement strand
ATCACAAAACCATTATAAGTTTAATCACCTGTATAAATATTTTTACCCCACGAACTGTCCGTATTCAAGATTTAATGACGTTCTTATTTCATAATTTTTGCCTATTTCTATTTTATTAAACAAACTACATATTATCATCTTTTTGCGTTCGGTTGTCGCTTTTTCAAATTCGTCTGACCACGATTTAAAATTGTTATAATAACTGTCAATACTTTCAAGCATTTTGTCGTTGTCGTTTAACTCCTTTAAAGCAAGCGGGATTTTTCTTTCTAACTCGCTAACCTTTTGCTTTTGCATTGTTAATGATTCGTTTAAAGTATTTATATCAAATTTTGATTCTCCTATTAAAGACTTACCTACTTCGTCTAACAATTTCCTTACTACTTCTTGCGTCCTTTCGTGTTCTTTTAATAATCCGTTATAAACAGCCTTTTTATCTTCAAGTAATTTCTTAAATTTTGTTTTTACAGCATCATCTTTCGGTTGACTCTTTATTTTTCCCAACACTTCGTTTACAACTTCTAACACCGCTTTATCTATTACTGTTGCGGTATATTGAGTTTTCCCGTCGCACTCCCCACGCTTTCTTGCTCTATTTGGACAAACGTATTTTATTCCCTTATATACTTTCTTACTTCCGTCCGCTAATCTTTTCACATCTTGATAACTTATTGCATACATTTTTTCTCCGCAATGAGCACAAAATATATTCCCAGACAGTAAAGATTTCCCCCTTGTTGTGTAGGCTATACTGCTTTTTCTACAATTTTCTTTTACTCTTGCTTTTAATATTTCTTGGGCTCTGTCTATTATCTCTTTATCTATTATTTTTAATTTTTTCATAAACGGAGATATTTTACCCGAACGAACATAATACCCTGCATATAAATAGTTTTTTAAAATTCTATTTATTGTATTTGCTTGAAATTTTGAACCGCTATGAGTTTTATACCCTTTACCGTTTAACTCTCTACACAGTCTGTAAGTTCCGTATCCCTCATTGACGGTTTTATTAAAAATATATTTTACTATCTCTTTTTCTTCCGGATTTATTTGCAAAGCAACTAACTCTCTACCCTTTTTATTTTTTTCTCCGCTTTTTACAAAATTATACCCGTAAGGACAGCAACCTCCTGTAAATTCTCCGTTTTCTACAAGCTGAGATAATCTTTCTTTCACTCTTATTGAAGTCTTTCTACTTTCTCCACCCGCTTGCCAAAATCTTATATAGTTCATAAGATAATCGCTATCGTTTTCAAACGTTTGTTGTCCTTCTTTTGTTGACCACACTTCTATTCCGTTTTTTACAAACCACTCTAATACGAAAGGCGTTTCGTTTTGTATTCTTCCAAGTCTGTCAAACATAAATACTAACAGCACGTCAAATTCCTTTTTCTCTGCTGCCGACTTTAAGTCTTGTATTGCATCTCTATCTTCTGCCGATACTTTAAAGCCGGAAACACCTTTCTCCATAAATTCTTTACATATTTGCCAACCTTCCATCTTTTCTGCAAAGTTTCTACATGCCGTTTTTTGCATAGGTATATCGTCGTGGTCCACTTGACCTTTCGTTGACACCCTATATAAAGCATATACTCTCTTCATTTGTTATTCCCCCTTTATTATTCTTTCTTCATAAGACTCTAACAGTGATGCTTTTATTACTTCTAATTCGTTTTTCGTATTATCTTTTGTAAACGTTACGGTTACTTTTGCTTTACCTATTTTTGCTATTAAGTTCGGCTCTCCGTTTACTGTTTTCGTTATATATTTCAACTTCTCTCATATTTCTACTCGTGGTTTTTAGTACGTTCATTTTATAATGGACGGCAAACGTACTTTTTTCATCCATAACCCCTTCCTCCTTATTTTTTATTTCCAAACGTCAGGTCACTGGCTTGTTTTATTTAGCACGCCGAGCCTCCTTTTTGGATTTATATTTAGTTTTTCTTATTAAGTTTTTTGAGTGTTTTATACCCTTCTCTTATTAACTCTACTTTCGTTATATTATTAGTCTTTAAATAGTTATTTATTTCTTCTAATTCTTCTCTTGGCATATACGTTGAGAAAGTTCCACTTGTAGCCTTTCTTTTGTCTTTGTTTCTTTCTTCGTATTTTCTTCTTGCTACTCTTCCCGATGTGTTTTCTTTCATTTGCATAATATTTTCTCCTTTTAGCCTTGGCTAACAACTCCTATAATTATTCCTATAATATCCATAACGAAATGTCCTACTATAAGTATTCCTGCAAGAGCAATTCTCCAAGTTTTATCTAACACAAAACCTACAATTCTTAACGCTTTCATACCTTCTCCTTTTTACACGTACACAATGTTATTAAGAATTTCTTCTTCAATAATTTGCTTTATAGTATTTTCTCTTTTTACGTCTTCAAGGAAGTTGCCCGTTCTTTTAAAGCGTTCGTCTTTAGAAAGTTTT
>JAZLMT010000057.1:0-2034 GCA_045598745.1 Christensenellaceae bacterium | reverse complement strand
TTGGCAAAATAAGTAAAGTTATTGATAAAATAAATACCAAACATATTATTGTTATTAAAAAATTTTTTATATTAGACGTGAGCATATGCAGATACTATTATTAAAAAAATATATATTATTAAGGTTAAAGCACTTATTACGATTATTGCAATAAGATAGTTTAAAAACGAAGACAAACTTTTTGTAAATGAAGAAATACTTGTTTCTAAAAAACCTTCGGAAATTACTGAAATAGCTTTTAAAAAAAATGAAAAAATAATCATATTCAAGATAGGTTTTAGCACGATAAAAAAAATAAGAATCAGCGCTATAATACCGATAGAATTTTTAATTATTACTCCACCACATAAAACGAAATCAAACCCACCGCCAACAATCCCACCTATTATAGGTAAAGAAGACGAAAGAATATATCTAGTTGCTTTTATTGAAATTCCGTCTCTTATCCCACCAGTTATCCCCTGAATTGAAAGTAAAATTGTAAAAAGAATTGCAAAAAGTCCTAAAAACCATTTAATAAATGTTTGTAAAAATTCTTTATATCCATTTAAATTAAATTCACTAAAATATGATAAAAAAGTTAAAACTAAAATTATAATCAAAATCGGGAAAAAAATTTTAGAAACAATATTGTTTATAAATGAAGAAATCAATATTGATGTTGGCGAGTATATTCCGGCTGAAATGGTTGCCCCACTTGTGAGCATTAAAGTTAAAAGAAGCGGTGAAATAATTTCGTTTATTTTTGATATTTTATTTATAATTTGATATGAATCTTTTATTAAAAAAACGATTTTTCCCGAAAATAAAATTAAAATAACAGATAAACCGACAAGATTTATCGTTTTTAACATTCCCTCGCTAAAATTATCTTTTATGGAATTTACAATAGACAAAAGTAAACAAATTGCCGTTATTGTTAAAATTAATGGTAAATTATTTTTTGCTTCTAATAAAATAATGTCTTTTATTTGAGAGAAAATATCAACGCTGTTATTTTCAATTTTTCCACTGATTAAATTCATCAGTGTATCTCTGAAATCACCTATGTTTTCATTAAATAATTCTTCTATCTTTGTCAAATCTAAATTTTCTAATTGTTCATATATCGTTTCACTAAGTTTATCAGCTTTAACTTTCGTACTCGTAGTAGTAAAAAAATAAAAAATTGATAATGTCAGACATAAAAATATCAAAAATCGTTTCATATTTCCAATAGATTTTTAATTATATTAAAAACAGAATAAAATATAGGTATTGATACGGATAAAATTATTATCTTTCCCAAAAAAGTGACTTTTAATGCAAGTGAATTAAAGCCAAAATCATTTAAGAGAGATGCTGTAAATTCAATAAGCAACCCTATTAAAGTGATTTTTAATATAATTTTAATTATTTCGCTATCTATATTTGATAGTTCAATAAGTTCAGAAATAAATTCAAACGTAGTTGTTAAATAACTTGTTGTTTCAAACAAAAGAAGTATTCCCGACGCTATCAAAGATAAAGCAAAATATTCACTGTTAATACTTTTTAAATACAAACAAATCGTTCCGGAAACTATTGCAATTAAAATAATTTTAATCATTGAAAAAGATAAAAAATATTTTTAATATTTTCAAAAAGTTCCGTTATCATATTGATAACGAGTGATAAAACGATTATAAGCCCTGCTAAGGCAACCAAAGTTGCTATATCGTCTCTATCGCTTTTTTTCAGTATTTGTGTTATAACTGCAATAATTATCCCTATTGCTGCAATTTTAAAAATAATATTTATTTCCATATCAGATTATCGCTACTGAAATTATTAAACCTATTAAAAAACCTATTTTTATAAACACTGTTTTATATTTGTCTTTATTTTTTTCCGCTTCCTTAACTTTGTTTTCAAGTATAGAATCATAAGATTTTAGTATATCTATTTGACTATCGCTATCGCTTTTCCCAAGTTTTTCAATATAGTTTTTAAATTCTTTTATATCTTCTACACAAAGAAATTTAGGTGTTTTTTCTGTTTTAATTATTTCGTTAA
>JAZLMT010000056.1:0-7003 GCA_045598745.1 Christensenellaceae bacterium | reverse complement strand
CAATAACTTTATCTTTTCGGAAATTAAAAAAGTTTCTAAAAGTCTTCCCCACTTTTCTTTTTCTTGTTTACTTACTTTTGCAAAGCCGTATCCCGGTAAATCCGCCAAAACGAACTCACCGAAATCAAAGTAGTTTATAAGTCTTGTTCTACCGGGTGTGGTTGAAGTTTTTGCAAGTTTACTGTTCCCGGACAGCATATTTATAAGCGAACTTTTTCCAACGTTGCTTTTACCTGCAATTGCGATTATAGGCTTATCGGTTTTATAAAACTTGCTTTCATCTGCCACACTTGTTATAAATGATGGTTGAATTTTCATTTGTCACCCTAAAAATTTATTGCGTTATTGAACACTTCTTTAACGTCGCTAACTGCAATAAACGTCATTTTTTCTCTTATTTCTTTTGGAATTTCGTTCAAATCTCTTTCGTTGTCTTTCGGAATTATAACAGTATAAATGCCACGCCTAAATGCAGCAAGTGCCTTTTCTTTCAAGCCACCGATAGGCAAAACCTTACCACGAAGAGTAATTTCACCCGTCATTGCAATACTCTTTTTAACCGTCTTTTCTATAAATGCGGAAAGAATTGCCGTTGCCATAGTTATACCGGCACTCGGCCCGTCCTTCGGCGTTGCGCCTTCCGGAACGTGAATATGAATATCACGCTTTTCAAACAACTCGTCGTCAATGCCGTATTGCCTTGCGTTTGCACGAATATAACTTATCGCAGCACGGGCAGATTCCTTCATAACGTCACCGAGTTTACCGGTCAAAAGAATTTCGCCTTTGCCACGCATTAAACTTACTTCTATAGTTAAAGTCGTTCCGCCAACGCTAGTCCATGCGAGCCCCGTTGTAGCACCTACTTCGTCCTTTTCAAGCGTCATATCACGAAGGTGTTTTTTTGCACCCAAATAAGAAGCAATATCTTCTTTCTTTATCGTTTGCTTTCTTAATCTTTTATTTTCACAAACTTTTGTTGCAACCTTTCTGACTACGCTTCCGATTTCTCTTTCAAGGTTTCTAACGCCGGCTTCCAAAGTATAACCTTCAATAATTTCCATTAAAGCATCGTCGGTTAACTCTATCTTCTTTTCGGAAAGCCCGTTTTGCTTTATTTGTTTCGGAACTAAATATCTTTTTGCTATCTCTAACTTTTCTTCATCGGTATATCCTGTAAGTTCAATGATTTCCATTCTGTCTAAAAGCGGATACGGAATAGTATCAATTGAATTTGCGGTAGTAATAAACAATACCTTTGATAAGTCGTATGGTATTTCCATAAACCTGTCTCTAAAGGAAGCGTTTTGTTCGGGATCAAGCACCTCTAATAAAGCACTTGCAGGATCTCCGTGTATATCGGAAGAAAGTTTATCAATTTCATCAAGCAAGAAAACAGGGTTTGACGAGCCTACGTTTTTTAATCCGTATATAATTCTACCCGGCATAGCGCCAACGTAAGTTTTTCTATGACCTCTGATTTCTGCCTCGTCTTTAACGCCACCAAGGCTCATACGGATAAATTTTCTGTTTAATGCCCTTGCAATAGACGTTGCAACCGAAGTTTTACCAACTCCCGGAGGCCCGACAAAGCAAAGTATAGGGCCTTTGATTTGTTTTGTAAGCGTTAAAACGGCAATATATTCTATTATTCTTTGTTTAACTTTTTCAAGCCCGAAATGGTCGCTGTCTAAAATCTCTTTTGCTTTAGAAATATCTTCGTTATCAACTGTTGATTCGGAAAAAGGTAGTTCTAAAAGCCAGTCAAGATAATTTAATATTATAGAATAATCCGGTGAAGACGGATTGATTTTATCAAGCCTATTGACTTCGCTTAAAGCCTTCTCTTTGATTTCTTGAGGTAAGTTTTTTTCTTCAATTCTCTTTTTTAATTTATCTTCGTCGTCTGTATCCCCGAGTTCGTCGTGTATAGCACGAAGTTGCTCACGAAGATAATATTCTTTTTGGCTTTTATCAATGCTTTCTTTAACTTTTTCGCCTATCTTTTTTTCAAGCTCGGAAACTTGAAGTTCACGGGTGAAAAGTTTTGTAAACGCAGTAAGCCTATCTAACGTATCGGTCGTTTCTAAAACCTTCTGCACGTCGTCTTCCTTAAACGGCGCAATACTCATTGCGTTATCAATAAAATCGTTTGCATCTTTTATTGAAGTTAACGTTAAAATCATATCTTTAGTGATACGCTTATCAAAGAGTGAATATTTATAAAACGATTCCCTAGCAAGCCTTAAATTTGCTTCCTTTTCTATATCGCTTAAACTATCGGTATAGTCGCTTTCAATAACGTTTACAAGATAGAAATCTTTATTTTCCAAATACTCTGAAATAACTGCTCTTTTTTCTGCGAATACGCTAACTTTAACATTGCTGTTCGGCATTTTTATAACTTGTTTGATTTTTGCAATAACGCCAACCGTAAATATATCAACCGGCTTTGGTGCATCAATCAACGGGTTCTTTTGCGCAACGATAAAAACGTATGAATCCGTTCCCGATGCTTTGTTTATAGCGTTAACGGACATCGGCCTGCCGACGTCAAAAGTGCAATAATTTTTCGGGAATAAAACTTTTCCACGAAGCGCCACGAGTGGCATTGTTCTAAATAATTTTTGTTGTTCAATCAATTCTTCCATAGTAATCCTATTTTCCATATTTTTCTAATAAGTATTTAATCGGGTGATCATTAAACGGAACGGTAATCTCTTTTGCTTCCTTTTTTAAACCGTCAACAGCGTCGCCTACGGCAACACCATGCCACTCACCCTTAACGAGTTCCATATCGTTCAAACTGTCGCCAACGGTAATAATTTCCGATAGCGGAATATTATAATATTCTGCAATTCGTTTAACGCCTTGCCCTTTAGAGTTTAAGGGATTGATAGCTTCAAGTAAAAAGTGGCTTGAAGTGTTAACGATAAGTTTTCCGCTATATTCGGCGTTATATTTTTTTTGTAGCCTTGTGATAGTATCTTTATCACCCAAAGCAACCATTTTTCTAACTTTAAGGTCGGTATTTAAAACGGTATCGGAAAGCGACTCAACTTTTTTTGCGCCCACGCCAACGAAACTTAAATAAACGTCCATTTCTTCGTTAGTGCTTTGATAGTGTATATAATCACCTATATATATTCCTATTGCAACGCCTTCTTTAACAAGTTTATCTTTAAGCTCTATAATAAGTTTTTTATCAACTTCGCCGTCGTAGATAATCTTTTGAGTTTCAATATTTAATATCTCTGCCCCTTGAAAAGAAATTATGTCGCCGGTAATACCGTATTTATTTAATACGGGTAATATAGATTGAAAAGACCTGCCCGTGCAAATAACGAACTTTCCGCCCCTTTTTTGATAATCTTTTATTGCCGAAACGGTTTCGGGATCAATATCGCCACCGTTTCCGAGTGTTCCGTCGTAATCAGTTATAAATAATTTATATTTCATTATATTCCTTCTTTTGCCAGCGTTTTCAAAATTTCTTCGGCAAGAGTTTCGCCAACGCCTTCAACAGTCATTAAATCTTCCTTCGTTTTAGAAACAATCCCGCTTAAATCTTTGAACTTTTCTAAAAGTTTTTGTTTTTTAACCTTGCCTAAACCGTAAACGTTATCTAAAACGGAAGACAGCATTTTTTTAGAGTGAATACTTCTAAAATAGGTTATAGCAAACCTGTGTGCCTCATCTCTTATTCTTTGCAAAAGTTTCAAAGTGTATTCCCGTTTTGAAATGATTATCGGTTTATCACTATATAGAGTATAAACTTCTTCGTTTTTTTCTGCAAGTGAAATCAAATCAATATCCGTAATATTATGTTTATCAAATATTTCTTTAACGCTTGAAAGTTGCCCTTTACCGCCGTCAATAATAATCAAATCGGGTTTTGGGAATTTATCGCTATCGGTAACTAATCTTGACAGTCTTCTATCCATCATTTCTTGGTGGCTTAAAAAATCATCCGGCCCGTTAACTGTTTTTATTTTAAACCTACGGTAACTGTCGTAAGCAGGTTCTCCGTCAATAAACACGACCATACTGCCCACACTGTCTACGCCCGAAACGTTTGAAATATCAAAACATTCCATACGCTTCGGATACCTTGATAAATTCAAAGTTTCTTTAAGTTTTGCACACGCCAAACTCGTCATGTCGTTTTTGTGATTGATTTTATCAACGGTGTTGGTTAAGTAGTCGTTAGCATTGACTTTTGCCATGTCTATAAGTTGTGATTTTATTCCACGAATAGGACAAATAATAGTCGGCTTTTTATCAAATTCACTCTTAAAATAATCTTCTAAAAGAGAGTAATCGGCAATTTCTTCTGCCGTTATAATTTCGTCCGGAATAAAACTGCCCGATTTATAAAACCTTGTGATAAACTCTAAAATAACTTCACTATCCGATTCACCGCTACACTCAAAGTAAAAGTTTTTTCCACCCACCATCCTTCCGTTTCTAACGAAAAGAATATTTATTGCAGTATATATTCCGTTACTTGCAAGAGCAATAACGTCTGCATTTAAGAATTTGTTTAACGACGTCAATCTCTTTAATTTCAGTTTATCCAAAGACAATAAGTTTTCTTTATACTTTATTGCAAGTTCAAATTCTTCGTTTTCACTTGCCTTCATCATTTTTTCTTTAAGAAGGTTTTCCGTCTCTTCTATATCGCCTGAAAGAAATGCAATTGCGCTATCCACTTTCTTTAAGTATTCTTCTTTAGAAACGCAACCGCTACAAGGTGCCAAACATTTTTTTATGTGATAATTTAAGCATGGCTTTAACTTCTTATCATAACTTAAAACCTTATCGCAAGGGCGAATATTGAAGGCTAAATTTATTGTTTCCAAAACGTTCCCTACGTTTATTCCGCCCATATACGGCCCAAAATATTTTGCCCCGTCTTTTTTTATCTTTCTGGTAATGGAAAAAGTAGGAAAAACGTCTTTAACGTTTACCTTAATATACGGATAGGTTTTGTCGTCTTTAAGTAAAATATTATATCTCGGCTTATATTTTTTTATAAGATTGTTTTCTAAAGATAAAGCGTCAATTTCACTTGGCGTTATAATATAATAAAAGTCGGCAATATTAGATACCATTGCCATGGTTTTATTGTTTTTTACGCTGTTAAAAAAATATTGGCGAACTCTGTTCTTAAGTATTTTTGCTTTACCAACGTATATAACTTGCCCGTCGCTGTTAAGCATTACGTAAACACCGGGTTTATCGGGCAGTAATTTAACTTTATCCGAGATTATACTCATATAATAATTTTATCATTTTATTAAACATTTTTCAAGTGGTTAATAACCTAAAAATTCTACACCTTTAAGGAGAACGTCGTTAAGCACGTCACTACGGAGTGAATAAAAAATAATTTTACCCTGTCTTTTCGTTTTTACGGCGTTTAAGTTTTTCAAAAATCTTAACTGATGAGAAACGGTTGTTTGATTAAGCGATAACAAATTCGTTAAATCGGAAACACACATTTCACTGATTGCAAGTGCCGAAATAATGCGAAGCCTTGTATAATCTGAAAAAATAGAAAAGAAACAAACCAAATCGTCTAAAACTTCTCCGTTAGGCACGTATTCGTTAACTAAACCCTGCAATCTTTTATCTAATAAAACATCTTTCATTTTTTTGCCCCCTATTGCATATAATAATTGTGCATATATCTTAACATTTATTTTTGTAAAAAAAATAAGCATTTAAAGAGTATGTTATAAATAAAAAAGTTATTTTGTCAAAAACGGAGGTAAATATGAATTCAACAAATCTTGTTATAATTGCACTTCTATTTTTACTAATGAATAACAACACGATAAACTGCACGCAACTGTTCTTGCTGTTAGCCTTACTTACAAGTGGCGCATGCAACAATTTCTTTAACACAAACACACAAAATACATAAAAAAAGGGGCTTAAATCAGCCCCTTTTTATTATAAATCATTAATTAAATTTTCTATTTCTTTCAAAAACAAACTTGTTTTTTTCATGATATTCTTTTTATATTCTTCAAATATTAATTTTAACCTTTCTTTTTTTGTTTTTTCTATTTCACTTATTTTTTCATCAGCAAGTTTTGTGATTTTCATTTCGGCAAGACATGGTCTTCCACGCAAAGGACGATTTTCAACAAAATTATTACTATTTATACTTTTCCTTATTTCTTTTATTAAATCTATCTTTTTTAACGCCGTCGGACTTTTTACTCCTACTTTCCTACCCAAAACCCTCAAAAAATATAAATGCTGTTTTTCTAATTCAATTTCTTTATATTCTTCCCACATACTATACCTACTTTTATTGTGATATAGAATATTCTATATGTCAAGCCGTTTTATAGATTCTTCTATATAATATAATTATGGAAATGAAATTTGAAGAAATCTTAAAAGATTTTTTATCAGAGAATAATTTAACGCAAACAGAATTTGCAAAAAGAATAAACGTCAAACAAAGTCAAGTTAGCGAATGGTTAAAGGGAAAAGCAAAGCCGGGATATGATATCTTAAAAAGAATATCAATCACATTTAATGTTTCGGCAGACTACTTTTTAGGTATAATAAGCAACTATTAAATTAAAAATTATGAGAAATAAAGAAAATAAACATTTAGGTATTGAAATAAACCCAGAATTACATCAAAAATTACATTATATTTCAAAGTATGAAGGCAGAAGTGCAAATGGGCAAATTTTATTTCTTATTAGAAAATGTGTTGAAGAGTTTGAAGATAAACACGGAGATATACCAAAGAAAGAAAAAATATAAATAATCATAAAAAAAGAGCAAGTCGATTGACTTGCTCTTTTAATTTTAGAATACACTCTTTGTCATTCTGTCCTTTGCTCACTTGACGGACTAGGACGGAATCTCTATTTAATAATACTTTTGATCCTATTTCCTATATTATTTTCCTATTTATTATCCAATATAATTTTTCAAAAAATCTTCTTTTTTTAGTTTCGTTCCAATTAGTTAC
>JAZLMT010000055.1:0-3662 GCA_045598745.1 Christensenellaceae bacterium | reverse complement strand
AATTATTGATAATAAAAATATCATTTAAAATAATTTATGGATTTATAAAAAAAATATACAAAAAAAGCACCATTTTTTATGGTGCCTTTAACATTTAGATAGAAATTTATAGTTTTTCTACGTCTTCATCCTTTAGAAAATCAGGAACTTCTTCATTTTCAATGTCAGGTAGGTCAAAATCTTCTTCCATTTTTTCTTCTTTTGGTTCGTTTTCTACATTTTTTGTTTCAATATTTTGTTGTGAAACAGAATTTTCGTCAATTGTTGTTGCAGTTTCTTCTACGTATTCATCTTTTTTATACAAATAATCGTCATTATTATCGTCGGTATGTAAAAGATTGATTTTTGTTATCAAGTCATTATAGTCAGGTAATTCGTCAAGTGAAGAAATTTGAAATCTTTTTAAGAATTCATCCGTTGTTCCAAACAAAACAGGTTTACCAACGGCATCTTTTCTTCCAACCGGTTCAATTACACCAAGTTCAAGCAATTTTTGAACGGCATATTCACTATTTCCCCTAATTTCTTCAAGGTCTATACGTGTTACAGGTTGTTTGTATGCAATAATTGCAGCAACTTCAAGCATACTTTTTGAAAGTTCTTTTTCTTTGATTGGATTTAATACAATAGAAACACTTTCGGCATTTTTTGGATTTGAACAAAACTGTAATTTTTTATTAAACTTTAATATTTGAATACCGCTATCATCAGAATATTTTTTCTTTAATTCTTCAAATGCTTTTTCAATATCTGCGTTAGAAACTTCAAGTTTTTCTGCTATATCAGAGATAGCAACTTGTGTTCCCGAAACAAAAAGTATTGATTCAATTATACTCGTCAATTTCTCCAAGTTCTTCATTTCTATCTTCCCTTAATTTTAATGTTATATCGTCAAAAATGCCTGTTTGTTCTACTTTTATGTATTGCAATTTAAGTAGTTCAAGCATGGCTTGAAATGTTGTTATAAGTTCGTTTTTTGTATAATAGGATGTAAAAAGTTCATAAAAACTCATTTCTTTTCTGTCTAGAAGTGTTTGCCTTATATGAACGACTTTATCTTTAACGGTAAATACTTCTTTCGGAATTTCTTTTAACATGTTTTCTTGCCTTTTTTTATCGTCTACACGCATTAAAAGTTTTGAAAAAGCATTTATTAACCCTTCAAGATTAAAGTCACTATAAACAATTTTAACGTCCCCTACGTCTTTATTCGGCTCTTTATAAAATCTATCTACGTTTTCCTGTTCTTTTAGTTTCTCGCTTGCTTCTTTAAATAATTTATATTCTTCAAGCTTTCTGATGAGTTCTTTGCCTTCATCTTCTTCGTTTTCAATTTCTTCAATAACAGGTAAAATTGATTTTGATTTTATTTCAATTAAAGTTGCAGCCATAACAAGATATTCACTTGCTTTATCAATGTCTAAAACTTCAACGCCTTTAATATATTCTAAAAACTGTTCTGTAACTTGCGACACGAAAATATCCTTGATTTCTATTTTCGCTTCTTTTATTAAATGAAGCAAAAGATCAAGAGGACCTTCAAAATTTTCAAGTTTTGTTGAATAATCAACGATTGATTCAAACTCTGCCATTAAAAAATAATCTCCCAAAAAGAAATAATAGGATAACTAACGTAGTAAACAACTTTTGATAAATAGTTTCCAAGTAAATCAATTTGATATAAACCTGTTATATCTGCGATAATACCTAAAAAAACCAAGCCGTATAAAATATAAATACTGTATTTCCTAAGAAATTGATAGAATTTACTTGTTTTTTTAGAAAAACTATCATAAATTCTAAAACCATCTAAAGGAAAAAACGGTAATAAATTAAAAACAAAAAAAGATACGCTAAATATAAATGCTTTATGTAAAGCCTCAACTAAAACGTATTTATAATATCCAAAATCCGGAATATAAGTTTCTGCAAGAATATATAACGGCAAAATTAAAAACGCCAAAATATAATTCGTTATAACGCCACTTGAAGCAACTAAAAAGCTATCTCTTTTATAATGCTTAAAATTATTTGGGTTAACAGGAACGGGCTTTGCCCAACCAAACCCAACTAAAGCGAAACATATAAGCCCGGGTAAATCAAAATGTGCTAAAGGATTTAGAGTATATCTACCATACATTTTCGGCGTTGGATCCCCGCATTTTACAGCCGTGAACGCATGGCCGAATTCATGTAGCGGTAAAACTAAAATTAACGCTAAAAATGCACTTATATAATCTAGAATTGTATATACCATATCTTAAATATTATATTATAAAAATTAAAAAAAATCAAGAAAAAGCGTAAAACTATACGTCATTTCTTGTTAAATCAAGATATAATTGCGGTTTAACTGCATAATAAATTTTATCACCATTTACGAAAACTACAGGCGGAATTAAATTTCTATTATAATTGCTTGCCATTGAATAGTTATATGCCCCCGTTGATAAAACGGCTAAAAGTTCCCCTTCTTCCATTTTCGGTAGATAACAATCTTCTCTGATTTTATCACCGCTTTCACAACATTTTCCTGCAATACTATACTTTGTGTCACATTTATTATTCATTTTTGTTGGTGCAATAATTGTGTATTTCGCATTATAAAGTGCAAAACGTGGGTTTTCAAACATACCACCATCTATATTTAGATACGTTTTAACGTTTTTAATCTCTTTAACAGAGCCTATAGTATATAACGTTAAACCTGCTTCACCAACTATTGATCTACCCGGTTCAAAAATCAAAAACGGTTTTTTCAGTTGATATAATTTTATACATTGATTTACTTTATCTATAATTTGTTTGATAAAATTATAATAGTCGTCTAAAGACATTTTTTTATCTTCATCGTTATACCAAATGCCAAAGCCACCACCTAAATCTAACGTTTCAAATTGATAGTTTAACTTTTCTTTAATATCGTTATAAAAAGATAAAACTTTTTCTACAGCAAGAAGAAAAGATTCAACTTCAAAAATTTGTGAACCGATATGACAATGTAATCCTAATAGTTTTATATTTTTAAGTAAAAGCACGTCTTTAATTACAGAAATGGCTTCACCACTCTCAATTGAAAAACCGAATTTTGAATCAATTTTTGATGTTTGAATATATTGATGAGTATGGGCTTCAATTCCCGGATTAACTCTAATTAAAACGTTTTGTATTTTATTGAGTTTTTTTGCGATGACGTCAATTTTTTTTGCTTCGGAAAAAGAATCAATAACAATTAAACCAACGTTTGATTCAATTGCTTCGTGTATTTCTTGTTCACTTTTATTGTTTCCGTGGAAAACCAACTTTTGGCAAGGGAAATCAACAGATCTTGCCGTAAACAATTCGCCACCAGAAACAATGTCAGCACCGATATTTTGTTCGTTTATTATTCTATATATTTCTTTACAAGAAAAAGCCTTAGAAGCGTAACATATTTGACCGTAGCCATAATTCTCTTCTAAAGCTTTTTTATATGCGCAAATAATATCTACGATTTTTTTATAATTATAGATATAAAGCGGTGTTCCGAATTTTTTTGCAATTTCGCTTATTTTGAAATTTTCAACATATAATTCATTATTTACTATTTTTAAATCGTTTTTTCCCATAAAAAATCACCTTTTTTATTTTAACAAAAAAAAGTGATTTTTGCAATATTTATT
>JAZLMT010000054.1:0-4075 GCA_045598745.1 Christensenellaceae bacterium | reverse complement strand
AAAGAATGATATAATTATAATATAAAAAATAAAACTTTTGAGAATAGTAAAAAAATAATTTTAATATATAAATCTACCAAATAATTTT
The DNA here is from genome assembly GCA_045598745.1 of Christensenellaceae bacterium. Lineage (GTDB taxonomy): Bacteria > Bacillota > Clostridia > Christensenellales > Borkfalkiaceae > UBA1259. Next base: position 3,987 of record JAZLMT010000054.1, on the reverse strand, counting down.
TTTATGTTTGTTACTCATTTATTTAATTTTTAAAATAATTAATATAAATTTCTTATATTTTAAAGATATTGAATTTTCCATTTCCATAAGAGAAGACCATGTAGTCACCTGATTTGACTTTAGTAAAGCTGAAATCTGGATCAGGAGTGTTAACATCGCTAACCATAACATACCAATCATTTCCTAAACGCTGTTTAATGGTATCACCAATTCTTTTAGATAAAGTTCCTTGAGTTTGGGGTACTCTGTTTTGGATGACATCATAAACAGCATAGGTAATTTGGTTGTATTCATTGTTATCAATACCATTTCCTTTAGTAATGAGATTGACTCCTGGAACTGGTTGTTGTCCATATCCTGGTTGACCGTAACCATATTGAGCTGGTGGTTGTCCATATTGTGGTTGTTGAGGTCCAAAATGGAATTGAAACATTTTTTATATAAAAATAATTATTTTTGATATGATTAAATAATTATAAAATCATTAATAATTATTTTTTTTATTTTTTTATTTTTTTATTCTTTAATGCCCCCACCGAGGCTCATTTTCATAATTTGTTTTTGGAAACATAAGAAAAGCACAACCATTGGAATAACCGTAGTAATAATTGCCGCATAAAGCAAAGGATAATTGTTTATAAATTTCGGATCTGCAGTTTTTGTAACGTTTGTATTGATATATTGAATACCTGTTGCTATAGTTGCATATTCCGGTTCACGCCCCATAAACAATCTTGCCGAAGCATAATCGTTCCACGTTCCTATAAAGCCCATTATCCATAAGGTTCCCAAAAGCCCCATAGCATGCGGAAGCATAACCCTAAAGAAAATGGAATAATATCCTGCCCCGTCTATTTCAGCAGCCTCCATATAAGTATCGGAAACGTTTCTAAACAATGAATAAATAAGCAAAAAGTTCATGCCGGTTCCGCCACAAGCAGAAACCAATATACCCATAAGACCTTTATCACCACCTATCATGCCCCAAGAATCAAGCAAATTATAAGTTGACATTGTCGTTCCGCAAACAGCAACAACCATAGGTATTATATATAATGTATAAACAAACTTTTTGAACCTAAATTCATATTTTGCCATAACGTATCCGGCAAGCGTTGTAGATATTGTCGTCAAGGTTGGGCATAAGAAACACAAAATCAATGAATTCTTAAACATAACCAAAACGCTGATTTCTTCAAGTTCAAATATCGCCAAATAGTTTGAGAAAATAAATTTTCTCGGTAACCCTAACGGATTTGAAAAAAATTCGCTTGCGCCGTCTTTAAACGAGTTTGCAAGTATCCATAGATACGGGAAAATTATCAAGAAAGAATAGAAACAGAAAAAAATACATAAAAGTATCAAATGAACCCTGTGTTGCGGATTTCTTTTTCTTTCATCTTCTTTATTCTTTTTGATTTTTGTTTTTTTGTTTAACGTCTTATCCATTATCTGCTCTTTATTTTGGCAAGCCCAAAAACACTATATAAAACCTATCGTTTTTTGATGCCAATAAAATTATATTTTAGCAAAAAGGCAAAAATATCCCATTTGCTTACACTTATTGTAAATAAACGCAAATAAAAAAACAATACAAATATTTGCTTATTTTTATCAAAAATTTGACCTTTTATTACTTGATTATTTAAACTAAAAACTTAAAAACGCTATGTTTTACTTAACGATTTTAGTTTTTGGGCATCAAAAAAGCAGCCATATATTGACTGCTTTTTTATATACAAAAATATTCTTTTTTCATTTTTTTAGATATAAAACTACATTGTATGTTCTTTTCTGTATTTACCCGGTGTTATATCGTATTCCTTCTTAAAAGAATAAATATAATTGCTTAACGTTGAAAATTCCAGTCTATATGCAATTTCATCCAAACTGTGATCTGTTGTAGTTAACATGTTACATGAATATGCCAATTTTTGTTTTATTATATATTGTTTTAACGGCATCTTTAAGTATTTTTTAAATTGCCTACATACGTAGCCGTGCGAATAATTCGTGCTTTTTACCATTTCTTCGGTTGAAAGCGTTATAAATTCTTCTTTTTCCATGTTTTCTATCAGTTTTTTAAGCCACTTTGGATAATCTTTCTTTTCGTTTTGTGTTTCCAAAAGTTGACCTAACAGATAAAACACAACTACCCTATATATTGCTTCTCTTTCTTTACTTCTTGAAACAATTGAAATATTTGAATGCAATTCCGAAAAAGCAAACAATGAACTTGTTGATAACTTTATTATCGGCGCATATTCCGCATTCATTATATTGCTATATAAATCAGGCGAAATCATATTGCACATTCCTTCCATTTCTTCTTTTAATATATAAACGTCTTTAAAACAATAGTTCTTCCAATCTTTAACAACAAAGTTTTGAATGTCATCAGGTGCTACCAAAAAGCCGTCTCCTCTTTTCATGGTTACTTTTTTACTTACACCACCATTTCTTGAATAAAATTCCATATTTGTTATTCCGTCGTAAAAAATTGAAAACTTAAAAAACGTATTCTTATGCGGATAGTTTGGTGGTGCAAAGTGAATTGCACCATAAGGGCTTGATTGTATTACTTTTTCTGTGTGAACTCTTATTTTGTCCATTTTATTCTCCCTTTTTCGTCATTTCTTCTTTAAGTAATAAATATGCTTTAGATAATTCGTAAGTTCCGTCACCGTTATTATATACTAAACAAAAAGTTTTATTATCTCTGATCGTATTTTCCGCTTCCCAAACAAAATCTGAAAGTATAAAAATATGAACGGCTTCAATATACGGTGTTTTATCTATATTTTTTATGATAGAACTATATAATTCTGCTGCTATCGGCTTTGGATAGGTGCTTTTTGTATCTTTTTCCGACGTTATATTTGCTTTCCCGTATTCAGTTATAAACACAGGTCTGCCTTCATCACCATGGTCTATTGCCTTTTGGTATATTAAATCGTTAAATTCTATCCACGACTCTAAATCATCGGCTGAATACGGATGCCATGCCAAAACTTCAAAAAAGTCCTCTATTTTATTGCTCTTTGTTTCTGACGTGGTCGGATATTTGTTTGACTCTATATCCGTATATAACAAATCTATAAAATCTGCTATGTATTGAGCTAATCCGGCTTGCCCAAAATAAGCGTCCTTAAATCCCTTATAGTAAGATCCTTCAGCTAAACCGTTTAACACACCTTTCGCATCAGGATTACCCTTTTTAATACCTTTTATTGAGTAATATGAAGAATCTAATACGATAGTTGCCTTATCTTCGTTTGAAAACGTATGATCCCCTTCCATGCTGGAAAAATCATAGTTCATTTCGTTTCCCATTTCAAAATAAGTCGTGTTATCTTTTGTTATTTCTTTCTTAAACGTTTCGGATATTACTTTATATTGATATTCTAACGTTTCCATATAAAGCCTGTAATTTTCCGTTCCGATTAGTGGAAAATCGTCTCCGTAATAAATATACCTGCCTTCACTATTTATTCCGTAGAAGTTTGAGCACATAAAAGTTATGTGTTTAATTCCGTTCTCATAAAGTTTATTAACTGCATAAATAAGCCTATTCTTATGCTTTTCGTTTATAACAAGTTGGTTATTCTCTATTCTAAAAAAGCACTCTGAATTTTCATTATTTCTTAAAAGCCCTACACGAAGCCAAAATCTTAAACTTTTTATACCCAAATCACCCATTAACTTGATTCTGGTTTCTATATCTTTTTCGCTAGGGTTATTATACAATAAAACGTCACCCATACCAAAGGCACAACTTTGATCGTATTTTATTGTATTATTTTCTTTAGTTTTTTTGTCTTTTGAATTACATCCAAATAAACTTGCTACTATAAGGAGCAAAACCATCAAAAAAACAACTATTCGCTTAAAAAATCTCATAAACACTCCACTTATTGGTAAATTATATCATTTTTTTGACTGATATTCAATAGTGTTTTTAAAATTTTTTATATTTTTTTATATTTT
>JAZLMT010000053.1:0-14420 GCA_045598745.1 Christensenellaceae bacterium | reverse complement strand
AAAATTTAGCAAGAAAAATTTTTAATATTTAAATTTAAAAAAACATAGCGAAATGTTAAAGGATTATCTTGTTTTTCTATTGACTTTTATATTCTATAGAGATATAATATTTTGTGCTATAGATATATAAAAAATAATATTATAGATATAATTATAAACTATTAAGGAGGCTTCTAATGGCTAAATTAAGTGATGCATCTATCAAAATGATTAACGAAATTTGCGATAGATATGCAGACGAAAAGACACCGCTTATGATGATTTTAAGTGACATTCAAAAAGAATACGGATATATTCCGCTTGAAGTTCAAGAGCTTGTTTCCGAAAAGACGGGTATTCCTGTTGCTGAAATTTACGGTGTTGTAACATTTTATTCATTTTTCTCTTTGAAACCAAAGGGAAAATACGTTATCGGTTGTTGTTTGGGAACGGCTTGCTACGTTAAGGGCGCTCAAATGGTAATTGATAAGTTTTCAGATATTCTCGGCATTAAGCCGGGTGAAACAACTGAAGACGGGTTGTTTACGCTTGATGCACTCCGTTGTATAGGTGCTTGCGGTATTGCACCGGCCGTTTCAATTAACGGAAAAGTTTATCCAAAGGTATCAGTTGACGCTGTTAAGGGTATAATTGATGAATACAAAGCTATGGGAGGTAACAACTAATGATTAAGAATATTGAAGAATTAAAGGAAGTTTCTTGCAGTTGCACCAAGGCTTTGGATGAAAAGTTTAGTGGTAAAGACGGAAAGCGCCACATCGTTCTTTGTGGCGGAACAGGTTGTTTATCTTCAGATTCAGCAGAAATCTTAAAGAAGTTTGAAAAGATTATTTCCGAAAAGAAATTGGGTGATAAAGTAACCGTTAACCAAGTTGGTTGTTTCGGTTTCTGTTCTCAAGGCCCTTTCGTAAAAATTTATCCGGAAGATACTCTTTATAGGGGCGTTAAACTTGAAGACGTTGAAGAAATAATAGAAAAGGATATTTTAGGCGGTGAAATCGTTGAAAGGCTTTTATACGTTGATCCGGCTACAAAACAAAAGGTTAAAAAACAAGAAGATATTAACTTCTATAAAAAGCAACTTCGTATTGCTCTTCACGGCTGTGGTTCTATTAACCCTGAAGAAATTGAAGAATCAATCGGTGCAGGTGTGTTCCAAGGTTTATGCAAAGCATTATCAATGGATAGACAAGCCGTTATTGATGAAGTATTAAAATCAGGGCTTCGTGGCCGTGGCGGCGCAGGTTTCCCAACAGGTAAAAAGTGGCAATTTGCTTACGCTCAACCGGAAGGCGATAAATACGTTATTTGTAACGGTGATGAAGGTGATCCGGGTGCGTTCATGGATAGATCTATTCTTGAAGGTAATCCACTTGCGGTTATTGAAGGTATGATGATTGCGGGATATGCAATCGGTGCTAAAAACGGTTATTTCTACGTTCGTGCGGAATATCCTATCGCTGTTAAGAGATTAAAGATTGCTATTGCTCAGGCTGAAGAAATGGGACTTTTAGGTGATAACATTTTAGGTTCGGATTTCTCGTTTAGAGTTCATATCCGTTTAGGCGCAGGCGCATTTGTTTGCGGTGAAGAAACTGCACTTCTTAACTCTATTGAAGGTCAACGTGGTATGCCACGTCCTCGTCCTCCGTTCCCGGCAGTTAAAGGTTTATGGCAAAGCCCAACCGTTGTTAACAACGTTGAAACACTCGCATCTGTTTCTTGGATTATGAGAGAAGGCGCTGATAAGTTTGCTTCTTGCGGAACAGAAGGCAGTAAGGGAACAAAGGTTTTCGCTCTCGGAGGAAAGATAAATAACGCTGGCTTGGTAGAAGTTCCTATGGGAACAACTCTCCGTGAACTTATATACGATATCGGTGGCGGTATTCCTAACGGAAAGAAATTCAAAGCTATTCAAACGGGCGGTCCGTCAGGCGGGTGCTTAACGGAAGCTGAACTTGACGTTGCTATTGACTTTGATACGTTAAAGGCAAGCGGTTCAATGATGGGTTCAGGCGGAGCAATCGTTATGGATGAAGATAACTGTATGGTTGACGTTGCAAAATTCTATATGGAATTTATTTGTGACGAATCTTGCGGTAAATGTTCTCCATGCCGTATCGGAACGAAGAGAATGCTTGAAATTTTAACGAAGATTACCGAAGGCAAGGCAGAATTATCGGATCTTGATAAATTAGAAGAACTTGCAGCAAATATTCAATCAAATTCACTTTGCGCCTTAGGGCAAACAGCCCCGAATCCTGTTCTTTCAACAATGAAGCATTTTAAGGACGAATATATTGCTCACGTAGTTGACAAGAAGTGTCCTGCACACGTTTGCAAGAACTTGATGGCTTACGAAATTGATAAAGATAAATGTATCGGTTGCGGTCTTTGTGAAAGACAATGTCCGGTCAGTGCAATCAATAAACTTGACTACATACCAGAAGGCCATAAACTTCCTTCACGTGAAATTGATAAAAACAAGTGTATTAAGTGCGGTCTTTGTATGGCTTCTTGTAAGATTAAAGCAATCAATAAGAAATAAGGGGAGGATAGTTAAATGTCATTAGTAAATATTAAGATTGAAGGAATACCGTTTCAAGTTGAAGCAGGATTGACAATACTTGAAGCCGCTAAAAAGTGTGGCTTTGAAATTCCATCTCTATGTGCTTTCAACCACGGTGAATGTTCAAAGGCATCTTGCCGTGTTTGTTTGGTTGAAGCTACGGGTGCAAGAGGGTTAGTTGCTTCTTGCGTATACCCTGTTAGCGAAGGTATGGAAATAAAGATTTCTTCTCCGAAGGCTGTTGAAGCCAGAAGAATTTCTGTTGAACTTCTTTTATCTAACCACAACCGTAACTGCCAAGAATGTGATAAGAACGGCAAATGTGAACTTTTACACGTTGCTAAAATCACCGGGGCACAAGAAGGTAAATTTGAAGGTGAAAAAACTCCTTGCACGGTTGACGTTTTAACACCTACAATAAAGAGAGATACTTCAAAGTGTGTTCTTTGCGGTAGATGTGTTGAAAGATGTAAAGCTGCTCACGGAATCGGTATTTTAGGTTTTGAAAACAGAGGATTTAAGACGATAGTTGCTCCTAGTGAAAACAGAAGCTTTATCAATTCACCATGTATTATGTGTGGTCAATGTATCAACGTATGTCCTACAGGCGCTTTGATGGAAGCATCTGAAATTGATAAAGTTGATGCTGCAATGAAAGCAGGTAAATTCGTTATTGCTCAAACAGCACCTGCGGTTAGAGCAGCACTTGGCGAAGAATTCGGCATGAAGATAGGAACGCCTGTAACGGGTAAAATGGTTGCAGCACTTCGTCGTTTAGGATACAAGAAAGTATTTGATACTAACTTTGCAGCAGATTTAACGATTATGGAAGAAGCAACCGAATTATTAAACAGAATAAAGAACGGTGGCACACTTCCTATGATAACTTCTTGTTCTCCTGGTTGGGTAAATTACGCTGAATATTATTATCCTGATCAACTTGATCATTTGTCTTCTTGTAAATCTCCACACGAAATGTTCGGTGCAATTCTTAAAACGTATTATGCAGAAAAAATCGGTGTTAAACCTGAAGATATATTCGTTGTTTCTATCATGCCTTGCTCTTGCAAGAAGTATGAAAAGAACCGCCCTGAAATGGAAGAAAACGGTCTTCGTGACGTTGATGCCGTTTTAACGACGAGAGAACTCGGTAGAGTTATTCGCCGTTCGGGTATATTGTTTGATAGGCTTCCTGATGAAGACTTTGATAACGATATCGTTCACGATTATACAGGTGCCGGTGTTATCTTCGGTGTTACAGGTGGCGTTATGGAAGCTGCATTAAGAACGGCTTACTTCGTTTTGACGGGTAAAGAAAGAGAAGGCGTTGTATTTAAGGAAGTTCGTGGGTTTGAACAAATCCGTGAAGCCGAATTTGATTTGGCTGGAAAGAAAATCAAGGTCGCAATTACTTCCGGTATGAAGGGTGCAAAAATTCTTCTTGATCAAATCAGAGCAGGTAAATCACCTTATACGTTTATTGAAATTATGGGTTGCCCTGGCGGTTGTGTAAACGGTGGCGGTCAACCATATGTTAGAGACGTGTTCCTTCCAAATGAAGATGACGATATTATGGATACTTATATCGCAAAGAGAGCAAATGCACTCTATTCTGAAGATGAAAGGCAAGTTGTTCGTCAATCTCACAAAAACGCACAAGTTCAAGCCCTTTATAAAGAATTCTTGGGCGAACCGAATTCACATAAAGCACACGAACTTTTACACACAACGTATAATAAGAACAGAAAGAGATTTGACTAATTCAGATTCATTTAAAAGGCAAGACAAAAGTCTTGCCTTTTTCTTTTAATGGATTGCAAAAAGATAAAAAAAGTTGTATTATATATATGGACATTTGTGTCGGTGATTATATGATAACAAGCAAATTATTAACTGTTATAAATAAAAAAGAGATAAGGGAATTCACCATTGAAAACGGAAATTTATCGGCTACGGTTTTAAACTATGGCGGAATTGTAAAGAGCCTTGTTTTCGGTGGGGTAGACGTTGCTTTGGGTTACGATACCATTGAAGAGTATTTTAGCACGACCGATTATTATGGTGCAACGGTAGGTAGGGTTTGCAACCGTATAAAGAAGGGCAAATTCACGTTAAACGGAAAAGAATACACTCTTGCAATAAACAATGGCGTAAACTCTCTACACGGCGGAATAAAGGGCTTTAACAAGCAAGTGTTTGACTATGATATAAAAGGCGATAAACTTGTTTTAACATATATATCAAAGGATATGGAAGAAGGTTATCCGGGTGAGTTATCTTTTACGGCAGAATTCAGTATAGTTGATAACGGCTTAAATATTGAATATTATGCTACAAGTGATAGCGTTACTATTTGCAATATAACAAACCATACTTTCTTCAACTTAAACGGTGAAGGAAGCGGTGATATATTAAACCACAAATTGCAAATTGATGCCGATTGCTATTTGCCGACTGACGAAACGCAAATTCCGTCAGGCGAAGTTAAAAGCGTAGTAAACACACCTTTTGATTTTTTATCTTTTCACACTATTAAAGAAAGAATTGATATTAGCGATAAAGATTTAACTTTCGGTAAAGGTTACGACCATGCTTTTGTTCTTAACAAAGAAGGGTTTAGAAAGGTTGCTACCCTTATCGGCGATAAAACGGGCATTATAATGGACGTTTTTACCGATCAAAAGGCAATGCAGATTTATTCGGGAAACTATTTAGATAAGGATACGGGAAAAGGCAAAAAGATTTATGATTTCAGGGGTGCCGTTTGCTTGGAAACAAGTGGCTATCCAAACGCCATAAACACACCGTCTTTTCCGCAAGTAACGTTAAATCCGGGCGATAAATACGTGTCAAAAACGATATATAAATTTAGTAAATAATTATTAAAGGGAGATAAAAGGTAGATATGGATTACAAAAAATTACAAAACGGCAGTGATATCAGGGGCGTTGCATTAGAAGGCATTGAAGGTCAAAACGTTAATTTAACGGAACAAGCTTGTTACGATATCGGTAGGGGCTTCGCTTTATGGCTTATTAAAAAGACAGGTAAGAAAAACTTGAAAGTTGCTATCGGTAGAGATTCCCGTCTTTCCGGCGAACAATTAACGAAATGGATTTCAACTTCTCTTGTAAACGAAGGTATTTCGGTTACCGATTTTAAAATGGCTTCTACTCCTGCAATGTTTATGTCTACGATAACGGAAGGTTATATGTTTGACGGTTCTATTATGGTAACCGCTTCACACTTGCCGTTCAACAGAAACGGATTTAAGTTTTTCACTAAAGACGGCGGTGTGGAATCAAGCGATATAAAAGAGATTATTGCTTTTGCAGAATCCAACGAAAAAACAGGCTTAACTAAAGGAGAAATTTTAGACGGCGAATTTATGAGCACATATTCAAAAATTCTTGCCGATAAAATTAAAAAAGCAACGGGCGAAGATTTACCGCTTAAAGGCTTTAAGATCGTTGTTGATGCCGGTAACGGTGCAGGCGGTTTCTACGTTGATAAAGTATTAAAACCGCTTGGTGCAGATACAACGGGCAGTAGATTTTTGGAGCCTGACGGGTCTTTCCCGAACCATATTCCTAACCCTGAAAACGAAGAGGCCATGAAGTCTATTATGGATGCGGTAAAAGAGAATAAGGCAGATTTCGGTATTATTTTTGATACTGACGTTGATAGGGCAGGTGCAGTTTTATTCGACGGCTCGGATTTAAACAGAAACAGAATTATCGCAATGCTTTCCGCAATTCTTCTTCGTGAGCATCCGGGAACGACTATCGTTACCGATTCTATAACTTCAACTGGGCTTGCAGATTTTATTAAAGAAAAGGGTGGCGTTCACCATAGATTTAAGCGTGGCTATAGAAACGTTATTAACGAATCAATAAAACTCAACAATAACGGGCAAGACAGCCAACTTGCTATGGAAACTTCGGGACACGGTGCATTAAAAGAAAACTATTTCTTGGACGACGGTGCATATTTGGTTACAAAACTTTTAATTGAACTTTCCCGTGGGAAAAAAGAAGGGTATACTTTGGAATCTTTAATCGCTACGCTTAAAGAACCTAAAGAATCAAAAGAATTCAGAATGAATATTTTATTAGATGACTTTAAGGTTTACGGGCAAAAGGTTATTGACGACTTAAGCGAATATGCTAAAGCGCAAAAGGGTTGGGCTATTGCCCCGAATAACTATGAAGGTATAAGGGTTAATTTTGATAAAGAGCATGGAAACGGTTGGTTCTTGTTGCGTTTATCACTTCACGATCCGCTTCTTCCACTTAACATTGAATCTGATGAAGAAGGCGGGGTAGTTAAGATTGCTTCTGCGCTTATCAAGTTTATTGAAAAATACGATAAGCTTGACTTTAAGGCATTAAAAGATTTCGCAAAATAAAAATAGACATAATAAAAGCCTATGCGTGATTGCATAGGCTTTTTTATTTTTTATATGATTTGCAGAACGAAAAATTTTAAATATGTCGTTTCTTCGCTTGTGATTAGTGATGCGTGGTCACCGCTTTGCGTTCTCATTTCTAATATTTTAACCTTTCTTCCGGAAATAATGGCGCATTCTTTAAGCATGTTTATAAAACTTATCATAGAAACGAAATGCGTGCATGATGAAGAAATCAAGTAACCGCCTTTTTTAACAAGTTTCATTGCCAAAACGTTTATGTCTTTATATCCCAGAAGAGCGTCGTTAACTTCGCTAACGCTTTTGCAAAAAGCAGGCGGGTCCAAAATAATCGTATCAAATTGTTTGCCTTCGCTTTTATATTCACGCAATTTTTCAAACACGTCGCAGGTGATAGGCGTAACTATATCGTTAAGATTGTTTAATTTGGCGTTTACTTCAACTTCTTGTGTAGCAAAAGGCGAAATATCAAGTGCATAAACTTTGTTTGCCCCCGCTACTGCGCTGTTTAAGGCAAATCCGCCTGCGTTACAAAAGCAATCTAAAACTTCACCGTAGTTTGCATATTTTCTTACTGCAAATCTGTTTTCTTTTTGGTCTAAAAAATACCCTGTCTTTTGCCCGTTTTCTATATCTATTTTAAGTTTAAGCCCGTTTTCCGTAATTTCAACGTTTGTATCAAATTCGCCGTATAATTTTTCTTTGATAGGTGATAGCCCTTCTTTTTCCATAACGTTTGCATCACTTCTTTCATAAATACCTTTTGGGCTGAACACTTCAATTAAAGCGTCAATAATAATTTGTTTGTTTTTTTGCATACCCAAACATTGAATTTGAACGACCAATATATTGGCATACTTATCTATAATGAGAGAAGGAAGCCCGTCGGCATTTCCGAAAAATGCCCTGTAACAATTATCGTATCCCAACCTTTTTCTAAATTCGTTTGCTTCTCTAACTCTATCTATAACAAGTTCTTTTGTGAATTCTTGATTTTCATCTTTAATAAATAATTGAACTAATATTTTAGATAGGTGGTTTATAAACCCTTTCCCGATAAAATTTCCGTTAAAATCGTATACGCAAGCAAGTTCTCCGTTTTTTCCTTTGCCTTCTATTTTAGAAACTTCATTTGCATAAACTCTGTCTTGCCCGTTTTTAATGTCCTTTTCTTCATTTCTTTTTAAGTAAACTTGATACATATTAACTCCAAATATTTTATGGTTATAGTATAAAACCAAAGAGTTATAAAAAGCAACAATATTTTTTTAGTTGACAAAAAAAATATAAAATGATAATATATTTTCGTATTGAGTTGCTTAAAGCAAGTAGTAGGGGAAGCGTGGCGAAATTCCATCACAACAGTCATTGCGGTTATAGTCCGAATGCCTACCCAATACGTTATAAACGTTTTATTTTTGGGCAAAGGAGAGTAAACGTAAGCCGAAGGGCTTATTTTTGCGTGCCGAAAGCACGCTTTTTTATTATGAAGCCATCAAAGAGAATAAGCATTTTAGGGGTAAGCGTAGCGCTCTTAATATGTTCACAATTTGTTTTAAGTGGATTAAACGGGGTTGAACTTGTAACGGTTTTATTATTATCATTATCTCTTTCATTCGGTATGGTAAACGGAATGATAATTGCAACTGTATTTTCGTGTATTAGGTGTTTTATATTCGGGTTTTATCCGTCGGTTTTGATTTTATACTTAATATACTATAATCTGTTTGCTTTGTTTTTCGGATATTTCGGTAGGAAAAAAATAACTAAAGTCCGTTATGTTTTAATAATTGTTTTTGCGATTATTTTTACCGTGTGTTTCTCTCTTTTAGACGATATTATAACTCCTTTATACTACGGTTTAGATATGGAAAGTAGTAAAGCATACTTTATTTCTTCAATAACTTTTTCAATTATTCCGCAAAGTATATGTTCTTTTATCACTGTTTCAACTCTTTTCTATCCCTTATATACAATTTTTAATATGGTTAAATAAAACAACAAAAAAAACAAAAAAACGCTGAAAAACCACTTTGTTAAGTGGTTTTTTTCTTTATATCTGCAAAATTGCTTATTATTAGATAATTCTCGCAAAATGAGAATTACGTTATTATTATAAGAGAATAAGAAATTTTATATTCTCTTTACATTGAAAAAACAAAAAACTATAATTATGGTGCAATAAGCTAGAGAAATGCGTTTTTTATTTTATATAAAATAAACTTTTTGAAAAACTGAAATTAATAATAGAGGATCAATCATGAAACCACTATCAAAAATTATTAAAATTTTAACATTTGTGTTTTCTTTAATGATGGTATTTGCTTTATGCGGTTGTGATATGTGTAGCACATCTCAACCGGATATGGTTGTTGAAACCGCTGATTTTGAGTATACAACGATATTAAATCTTAAAGAAATGTATAAAGTTTCAGATGAGGAACTTTTAAGGGATATTTCTTCTTATGGTGAAGAAGAAGGTTTTGCTTTATATAAACGTGCATATTCAAATTTCTTAAACACACCGAATTATAGAATTGTAACAACCGGTTATTCAAAGGTAGATACAATGGGCGGAATAACCGTTGACGTAAACAACGAGAAGAAATTTGACGGAACAAATTTCTTTATGCATACGCTTTCGATTTCGGAAAAGGGTGGGATAACTGCTTCTATGTCAAATAAGAATAGCAAGCACTATTTTTACGTTACTGATAATCCGTTGGAAAATCTTGCAACAATAAATCAACTGGATGTAAAAGATGAAAATAAAATTTTAAGCACTGTAACTTGCACAGAAAAAAACTATGTATTTAACTATGGCGCAATTCCGTATGCCGTTTGCGATTACGTTGTTAACGAAAGCACGATATTAGAGAGTTCTCTTTCGTTTGATGATGAAACAGGGCTTTATAAAATTGAATTTGTTTTAGAGCCTGTTTCGGCGACGGTTAATCTTGTTAAAAAAATGTATATGATATCCAACACTTCTGCAACATATAAAGACGGAAGCGTTAAATATATTGTTTACGTTGATTCCGATTTCATTATCAGAAAGACTACTGAAAATGAAACATATAACGTTGATGCACCAATAGTAGGAAACGTTTCTGCAGAAGGAATGACGGAGGATTGTTTCTATTACGTTGGTGACAAAAATTTTCTTCCGCTTTCAGAAGATCAAAAATACGATTTATCAAAAATTCCTACCGAAGAAGCACAGGAAGAAGTTAACGTTGAAACACAAGAAAGCTCTAAACGTGCGTTTGGTTATATTGCAGAAAACGGAATAAATTCTAATTTTGATTTAAGTATCGGCGATACTAGTTTATCCGGCAGGCTTCAACTTTCTACTGAAAACAATATTGAATTGCAAATTGATACCGAGTTTGGTGAAGAAATAATGATTTACCTTTCATTAGACGAAAATAATAATTGTTTGATAAAGGCAAATTACGGAGATATTAAAATCGCAGTAGTGGTTGACAACGTCGGCGATGCTGTTACGCAAATTATATCTTTACTTGGCGTTGACCTTGACGGAATTGATATCGGTGATATTATTGCCAACTTAAATATTAAAGATTTCTTTAGTTCTATAGTAGGATTAGAAGGTGAGGTAGAAAACGGCGTTTATACTTTTGAATCTGATACAAGCAAACTCGGTTTTCCGTTAGCTCTTCCGTTTACAATGTCTGTTAGTCAAGATAGAATAACATCTTTTGAGTTAAATAACGTTGATTTGGAGGGGTTAAGTTTATCATTAAAGTTTGAAGCTTGTTCCGAACCAAAAAACATGGAACAAAACTTGATAGAAGAAGATAGAGTTGATTTATCCTCTTTAGTTAAATTTGCTCTTAATGATTTGGATGTTGATTTAATAATGTCTATTGTTGAAAATAAAACGGTTTCTTTTGATGTTACCGGAAAGATTTTTAATAATGACTTAATGCTCAAGGTTGATATTGATTTTTCAAACGAAATTAAAGCAATTGCTCAAGGAAAGATAATGGATGTTGATTTTTCAATTTATTTTGAAAATGATAGCCTTTACGTTTCTATTGCCGACGATGCAGTATTTATTGATATTAACTCAATTATAAATTTGTTTGGAGAAGTTGATTTTGAACTTCAACCTATACAAATTGAAGAAATTTTGAGTATTATTAGAGTTGTTATAAACGAATCTTCTTATGTAGATAACACATTAAACCTTTCTTATGATAAGTTGCTTTTAGCTATTTATGATTCGGCAATATCAATCGGTTATGACAACAATATTTCTTTAGAAATAAATAATATTTCAAGCGTTTGTGACGTATATAAGCCGGATAAAGATTATCAAAATATTCTTCAAGATATAGATATTGAATTAATTAAAGAAATAGTAGAGAACAAGAAGGTATCGTTTGATATAGAAGCAAAGTTACAAGATTTTGAATTAAGCGGAAACGTTCAACTAGATTTTAATGACGGAATAAAAGTAGCTATAATCGGTAACCTAAATGAGTTTGATTTTTCTATTTATTATGAAAACGAAACTATATTCTTGTCGGTTGATAACATAAAAATTAAATGCAGTGTAGAAGATATTCTTAAATACCTAAATAGATTTGGTGTAAAACTTCCGGAAATTGAAATCGGCAATATTGAAATCAACAGTATTATTGATATTGTAAAAACATTCTTGGGAATTTCAAGTTATTCTTGTGGTGAGTTTGTAGTTTGTTACGGAGATTTATATGCCGAGTTAAAAGATATGTGCATATCTTTAACTTATGGAGATAACATATCATTAAACGTAACGAATATATCTTCAAGTTGTGAGATAGAAGAAAAAGAAAGCGATTATGAAGATATATTAAACGATATAGATTTAGACTTGATATTAGAAATAGTAGAGAACAAGAAAGTATCGTTTGATATAGAAGCAAAGCTACAAGATTTTGAATTAAGCGGAAACGTTCAATTAGATTTTAATGACGGAATCAAGTTACAAGCGAGTGGAACGATAGAAGGTATAACGTTTAGTGCATATCTAGAGAATGATATAATATACTTAAAAGCAAACGGAATAAAAGTTCAAGTAAGTATAGACGAGTTAATGGGATATTTAAGCGAATTAAATATTGAATTACCAAAGATAGAGTTAAACGGAATACTTGATATAATAAAGGATATTCTAAATAATACAACATATAAAGAAAGTGAGATAGCAGTAACGTATAATGATATATTCTTAACACTTAAAGACATGTGCGTATCATTAAGATATGGAGAGAACATATCGGCATACGTAAATAATATATCATCAAGTTGCGAGATAGAAGAGAACGTAAGCGACTATGAAGATATACTAAACGATATAGATTTAGACTTGATATTAGAAATAGTAGAGAACAAGAAAGTATCGTTTGATATAGAAGCAACGCTTTCAGACTTTGAATTAAGCGGAAACGTTCAATTAGACTTTAATGACGGAATCAAAGCATACGTTAGCGGTGTAATTGACGGGGTAGAGTTTACTGCTTACTATGAAGATGAGATAGTTTATTTAACGGTAGGTGACGTTGCCGTTTCGGTAAGCATAAATACGATTTTTGAATATGCAAATATTTTCACCGAAATAAATCTTCCCGAAGTTGATTTAACGAATCTTATTTTGGTAATTAAAGACGTATTAGAAGTTGCAAACTATAAAGGCGGTGTAATTTCGTTAGTATATAAAGATATATATTTATCAGTTGATCATATGAATATAGGTGCGTCATACGAAAGTATATCTGCCATGATAAAAAATATTTCAAGTGAAGCTTCTTGCGTTAAACCAAACGTTAATTATCAAAGTGTTGAAGGATTGAATAAATTGCTTGAAAGTGTTAACAAACAACTTTCCGAGAGATATTTCACTGCAAACGGTTTGATAACTTTAGGCGACGTAACTATTGAATTAAAAGATATAAAAGTTCATAATGCAGGTGAATTATTAGATCCTACAACAGCCTTTAATAACGGAGATTTAACGTTGTCAGGTGTAATCATTATTACGGCTTCAAACAAGCAACATAAGTTAAATATTTCATATGTAAATGATAATTTATATATTAGTTATAACGAAAAGTTAAACATAAAACTTTCAAGGGAAGCACTTGACGAAATAGTTGATATAGTTAAAGTAAACTTTAAGAACGTTTTAGAAAGACTTAACTATATGGAGCTTATACCTATAGAGACAATAGAAAAGCTAATGAATTTTGAGTTTAATCTCGGTGTGATTCCAAAAGTGTTAAAAGAAATTTCTTGTAACAACGGGGCTTTAACTTTAGGGTTAGATACAAGCATTATAGATTTGGATAAATTTATAACATTAATTGCAAGCGTATCCGAATATGATATTTTATCGTTAACGGTTTCTGTTGATGAATACGATGGAACTATTACGTTAGATAATAGTGAATTTGATAGTATCGTTGCACCGGAAGGAGATTATTTAGAATTTAGCGGAATAACTAAACTTATAGAAGGGCTTGTTAATGCAATTTTAAAAGAAAGCGGAGAATATTATTTAAGCGGAAAAATTAGTCTATCGCTGGATTCTCCAATACTCGGTGCTTTTGGTGGAAATGTTGAAATGGGTGTTGACGTTAGGATAAGACTTGTTGATGACGAAGAATCCGAATTAGGGAAAAAACTTGAAGTATACGTAGAAGTCAATACTGCTAACAGTGGGCTTCTTATGGAAACTGCTTCAAGCCTTGATTACATTTATGCGGGGAAAGGTATACTCGCATTAAAAGACGGCATCTTCTATATTGAAAGGCAAAATAAAAAATATGATTTTGGGATTCTTGGCTTCGGTGCTAAATGGAAAGACAAATCAACTCAAAAAGTTGCGGTAACACGTGAATATTTCGGTAGCCATATCTTGGAAGAAGTAGGTTTGTTCTTGGGCTTTGGTGATGCATTAAATGATAAGATAAATGAAGGAGCAACAGAAGAAAAACAAGAAATAAAAGTAGAAGAGTTAATAAATAACTATTCTGTAAATAATGGGACACATGAAATAGTGCTTGTAGGAAGTAGTTTGCTTAAAAACGATATGGTTTCAATGGGCAACATAACTATTGACCTAACGTTGGAAGATTTGAATTCTGATCCTGAAATACAAGATGAACAATTAACTACACTTAAAGCGAAGGTTCCTTTAACGATTATAGGACTTTTGGGAATGACTGCAGAAGTTGATGCAACTCATGATGTGTATAAAACGGATATTGATTTTTCTTATATAGAAAATCTTAATCCACAAAATTATACATTGTTAGGTTAAAAAAAACGGATACTTTTGTATCCGTTTTTAATTTTAAATTGTTAACATATATATAATATGTTATAATGTATATATCATGAAGTTTAAATATA
>JAZLMT010000052.1:0-4524 GCA_045598745.1 Christensenellaceae bacterium | reverse complement strand
TAAGAAAAAAGTAAGAAATATTCTCATTAGGAGGAATTTTATAATGAGCAGAGTTTGTAGCGTATGTGGTAAAGGTAAACTTTCAGGCAACTTGGTTAGCCACTCTAACCGTAAAACGCCAAAATCTTATGAAGCAAATCTTCAAAAAATCAGCGTTAAAAATGCTGACGGAACTGTTTCTAAAGAATACGTTTGCGCTAGATGTTTAAAGAGCGGTAAAGTTGAAAGAGCTTAACTAAAACAAAAAATAAAGGTGGTATTTATTACCACCTTTTTTTTATACTTTTTTAATGTAATTTATTCTTCAACGATACCGGAAGACAAATATCTATCCCCCGTATCAGGCAAAATAACAACTATCTTTTTGTCTTTATTCTTTATATCACTTGCAATTTTAACAGCCCCGCAAAGCGCCGCACCTGACGAAATGCCACACAATACCCCTTCTTTCTTGCAAAGAAGCCTACTAAATTTATAAGCGTCTTCGTCCGAAACCGTTAAAACCTCATCAATAAATTCCGGCTTATAGTTATCGGGAATAAAGTTTGCGCCTATCCCTTGAATCTTATGTGGTCCGCTTATTCCTTTTGAAATCAAAGGCGAATTAGAAGGTTCTATTGCACAAACCTTTATAGACTTATCTACTTCTTTGAAATACTTTCCGCAACCGCTGATCGTTCCGCCCGAACCTACCGTAGCAACAAAATAATCAAATCTTTTTTCCATATCTTTATAAATTTCTCTCGCAGTCGTTTGATAGTGTGCATCAATATTTGCACTGTTTGAAAACTGCCCCAAAATAATGCTGTTATCGGTATTCTTATGTATTTCTTCTGCCTTATCTATTGCACCCTTCATACCGAGTTTCCCGTCTGTTAAAACAATCTCTGCACCGTAAGCTTTAAGAAGCATTATTCTTTCCTTGCTCATCGTATCAGGCATAGTTAAGATAGCCTTATATCCACGGCTTGCACAAATTGAAGCAATACCTATACCAGTGTTTCCGCTAGTCGGCTCAATAATGGTTGCACCGCTTTTTATAAGCCCTTTATCTATTGCATCGTTAAGCATAAAAAGTGCAACCCTGTCTTTTATGCTACCTGCCGGATTAAGATATTCAAGTTTAACGAATATATCCGCATAATACCCTAACTCTTTCTTTAAGTTATTTAATTTTAACATCGGCGTATTGCCGATAATCTCTTCAATTTTATTAAACATATCTACTCCTTTTCTAGAAGTTTTTTTAATTTTGTTAACGCCTTAAACCTATGGCTAACGGTGTTTTTCTCACCTTTATCACACTCACCGTAGCATTTATTAAGTTCATAACTAAAGAAAACGGGATCGTATCCAAAGCCGAAGTTTCCACATCTTTTTTCGGTTATTTCACCAACCGATTCGCCTTCTGCAGAAACGATATTTCCGTTCGGTTCGTAATATACCAAACAACTGACGAACTTTGCCTTTCTGTTTTTTTGCCCTTCCATATTTTTTAACAGAAGTTCAATGTTATGATTATCGTCCCCTTCTTTAGAATATCTTGCGGAATAAATTCCCGGGGCCCCGTTTAAGCACTCTACCATAAGCCCGCTATCGTCGGCAAGCGCAGGAAGGTTAAGTGCATTAGAGACCGTTTTTGCCTTAATCAAAGCATTTTCGTAAAACGTTTTTCCGGTTTCTTCAATCTCACCGCTAAACCCCATATCATAAGCGCTAACCGCTTTATAACCGCTTAATATTTCATTGAATTCTTTAAGTTTACCTTTATTAGAAGAAGCAACGACAATTATCTTTTCCATTATAAAAAATCCTTTATTTTTTCAGATAGCATAACGAATTGTTTTTCAGATAAAGTTTCGCCCCTGGCATTTATATCCGCACCACAGTATTCAAGTAACGCATTTGCCTTTTCTCTATCCAAATTAAAACATTTCATCAAGTTGTTAGAAAAAGTTTTTCTTCTGTTATTAAAGGCACAGCGCACTAAATCTCTCACCGTTTTATAGTCTATACCTTTGTATTTATCTCTGTCAATATCAATCTTAACGACGGCGGAATCAACGTTAGGAACAGGCGTAAATTTCTCTCTCGGGACCTTTAGAATTATGCTTGAATCTCCCCTAACCTTTATTGCAACGGTTATTGCGCCGTAATCCGAAGTGCCTTCTTTTGCAGTCAAACGGAGTGCTACTTCTTCTTGCACCATAATAACCATAGCCTTAATATTTTTTGCCTTTTCCAAAAACTCTAAAATAATCGGCGTAGTTATATAATAAGGAAGATTAGCAACCATTATATAACCTTTTCCAAGCTTTTCTTCTAAAACGGAAAGGTTTTCCTTCATAATATCTTTATAGATTATTTCAGTATTTGAAAACCCGCCTAAAACTTCTGATAAAATAGGCTTTAATTTATAATCTATTTCATAGCCGATAACTTTTTTTGCTTTTAAAGAAAGTTGCTTTGTAAGAGCCCCTGCGCCACAGCCGATTTCCAAAACGGTGGTATCTTTATCTACACCTGCGTTTAAAACGATGCTCTCTAGCAAAGATTCATCCGTTAAAAAATTCTGGCCGTAAGCCTTCTTAAAAGTAAATCCGTATTTATTTAAAGTTTGTTTTAATCCGTTTTCCATTTTTTACCAAAAAAATTATGAATAGTTTAATTATTTTATCACACAATAATAACGTAAAGAGCAATCTTTACCATTTCTTTTTCCACAAAAGATAAAAATAAAGTCCATGTATTTGGGCTTTATTTTTTTATCTTCGTAAACAGCCTTAAAGTATTATCGCAAACGATTTTAGAAAAATCTTCTTCACGAATTCCACGAAGTTTAGAAAGAAATTCAGCCACAAATTTAACGTTTTTCATCTCGTTCCTACTGCCCCTTAACGGAGTCGGTGCAAGATACGGGCAATCAGTTTCGGTTAAAATTCTATCAAGCGGAACCATTGATGCAACTTCTACCGTTTTAACGGCGTTCTTAAAAGTTACCGTTCCGCCAAAGCCTAAATAAAGGCCTAAATCAAGCAAGATTTTTGCCGTTTCACAACTTCCCGAATAGCAGTGCATAACTGCCCCGTATATCAATTTATCTCTATACGCTTTCAATATTTCCACCATATCAAAAGTAGCGTCTCTACTGTGAATTGATATAGGTAATTTCAGTTTATACGCCATTTCTATTTGGCGAGTGAAAATCTCTATCTGTTTGTTTTTATCAAACGGCTCAAAGTGATAATCAAGCCCTATTTCGCCGATAGCAACACACTTTTCGTCATAAGTCAGTTCTTCTATTTTAGAAAAGGTTTCGTTATTTACCGAATCAATATTTTCGGGATGAACGCCAACGGCAAAATAAAGATTAGAAAATTCTTTTGAAAGTTTTTGCCCGCTTATACTTGACTTTTCGTCACACCCCATATTGATGGCGATTTCACCACCGTTTAATATAAAGTTATCGTAAATTTCTTTTTTGTTTTCATACTTATCGTCATCAAGGTGACAATGAGTGTCAATTATCATTAGAAAATCTCACTTCCGTCTTCCATATCCTTTTCAGGTGTTATGAAAGAAATTTTGCCATCTTTATTTTCGGCACAAACAATCATGCCTTCGCTTACGATACCGCATAGTTTACAAGGTTTTAAGTTGGTTATCATACATAATTTTTTGCCAACCAACTCTTCCGGCGAATATTGAAGGGCAATACCGCTGACAACCGTTCTCGTTTCTTCACCGAGTTTAACGGTTAACTTAAGTAGTTTTTTGCTCTTTTCAACCTTTTCGCAGGCAGTAACCAAAGCAACCTTTAATTGCAACTTTTCAAAATCTTCAATATCAATTAAAGGCTTATCTTTCTTTTCTTCGCAAGCAGGTTCTGAAACTTTTCTACTTTCTATCATCTTGTTTATTTCTTCCATCATTTTATTCGCATCAATTCTTGCAAACAATATTTCCGGATTTTCCGTTACCTTCGTTTGCTTTAATAGTCCGAATTTATTTAAATTTTCAAAGTCACGAATAGCAACGTTTAAGAAAGATAACGTTTTATTTGCCGTATCAGGCAAGAAGGAAGATAATAAACTTGTTCCCATAATAATCGTTTCGGTTAAGTTATATAAAACGGTAGCAAGCCTATTCTTCTTACTTTCGTCTTTTGCTAAAGCCCAAGGCATTGTTTCGTCAATATATTTATTTGCCCTTCTGAATAGAGAAATAATTTCGGAAATAGCCGATTGAATTTTATATTCGTTCATATAACCGGTAACCTTATCTCTTAATGACGAAGCCGTTTCTATAAGTTCGTTATCAACTTCTTCACTTTCGCCCTTATTCTCAACAACACCGCCAAAATACTTATTGCTCATGGCAATCGTTCTGCTGACAAGATTACCGAAAACGTTTGCAAGTTCGTTATTTATGGTATCAATAACCATTTCCCAAGAAATCAATCCGTCGTTATCTTGTGGCATAGAAGTTAAAACGTAGTATCTAACGGCATCTTTACCGAAATAC
>JAZLMT010000051.1:0-8045 GCA_045598745.1 Christensenellaceae bacterium | reverse complement strand
AATCTATGTTGATGATAATCCGTATCTAACTATAGCAGAGCTTCGTAATAAATGTTTGAAATTAGCATCGGACTTAAAAATGAAAGACGAAAAATTGGATATAGTATTTATTGATTATTTACAACTTATGCATGCAGGTGCTATAAGTAGTAGTTTAAGGCAAACATTTTCTGGTAGACAGGAAGAGGTAGCTGAAATATCAAGAAGTATAAAGGGACTTGCAAAGGAACTGGAGATACCTATAGTTGCACTTGCACAACTTAGTCGTGCTGCAGAAGAAAAGAAAAAGCCACAATTATCAGATTTGCGTGAGTCAGGAGCTATAGAACAAGATGCTGATATAGTTATGTTTATTCACCGCCCTGATAAGAACGCAACGGA
The DNA here is from genome assembly GCA_045598745.1 of Christensenellaceae bacterium. Lineage (GTDB taxonomy): Bacteria > Bacillota > Clostridia > Christensenellales > Borkfalkiaceae > UBA1259. The sequence continues at coordinate 7,664 of JAZLMT010000051.1, read as the reverse complement.
AAAGGAAATCGCAGAAGGCAAAGTTCAACAAAACGTTGCCGAAATATGTATTGAAAAACACAGAAACGGGCGCACAGGTGTGGTTAAACTTTACTTTAAGGGTGAGTGCACGAAGTTTATTAACTTAAACGAAAACGACGAACCGATAGGTGAAGACGTAAAGGCGCAACCTGTAGTAAAGGCAGAAGATAACGGGCTAGATGGTTTAGAACCGCCACCGGAAGAGAGTGAGGATCCTATTTTTTAATGCAAACAGAAATTCTAAAAGTAACTGATGAAAGTGTTGAAAAGGCAGTAGATATTCTTATCCGTGGTGGAATAGTAGGTATGCCGACCGAAACGGTATACGGGCTTGCCGGCGTTGGCTTTGACAGTAACGCCGTTAAAGAGATATATAGAGTTAAGGGTAGGCCTTCCGATAATCCGCTTATTGCACACGTTCATAAAGATTACGATTTAAATAGGTTGGTTTATTTTGACCAGCCATACGTTCAAAAACTTATAGATAAATTTATGCCGGGGCCACTTACGCTTGTTCTAAACAGCAAAGGAATGATTTGTGAAGAAGCAGTATGCGGTGGCGATACGTTGGCAGTTAGAATGCCTTCGCACGAAGGGTGCCAAAAACTTCTTCGTGCAATAGATATGCCGTTAGTTGCACCGAGCGCAAACATAAGTAAACACACAAGTCCCGTTACGGCAATGCACGTATATAACGACCTAAACGGGCAAATTCCTTTGATACTAGACGGCGGGAAATGTAGCGGTGGAATTGAAAGCACTGTTCTAGACGTAACTTGCCCTGTTCCGAGAATACTCCGTGCCGGTTTAATAACCAGGGAGATGATTACGGAAGTTGTAGGCGGTTGTGAAATTGCAGAACATAAAGAAGGCGACAGGGTAAAATCACCGGGCGTAAAATACCGCCATTATAGGCCTAAATGCGAAACCTGTTTATTTAGTGAAAATGAAATAGATAAAGTTTTAATAAAATATAACGAAGAAGTGAAAAACGGAAGAAGACCTTATATCATGTGCGGTAGTTGGCTAAAAGATAATTTTAACGGGCTTAACGTTTTAGATTTGGGAAAGACGGACAGAGAAGTTGCTTCTAATTTATACGATAAACTTTTAGAGGGGGAAAACAAGGCTGATATCATTATTGCGATAGCAATGCCAAACGAAGACGGGATTTATCTTGGCGTTATGAACAGAATGAAAAAGTCTTGTGGTTAAAATGCAAATATTATTCGTTTGTTCGGGGAATACATGCCGTTCACCTATGGCAGAGTGTATTCTTAAAAACAAAATAAAGCTCGCAGGTATTTCCAACGTCAGTGTTAAAAGCGCAGGAATACAGGCGATAGCAAATGAACCTATAAGTAAAAATGCGTTTAAGGCACTTAAACTTTTGGGATTAAAGCCATACGGATACAAGTCAAAACAATTAACTTATAAAATGCTTGAAAAAAGCGATTTGGTTATTTGTATGACCGATTCACATAAGAGAGCGCTTCTTGAATTTACCGATAAAGCCGTAACGGTAAAAGAGTATACGGGGTTACAAGACGTTCCCGATCCATACGGTTATGATTTAGGAATATACGTAAAAACTTCTCATGTTTTAGAAGATGCGTGTAATATTATTTTAGAAAAAATTATTGAGGAAAGGAGATAAAAAGATGAAGGTAGCAATCGGTTGTGACCATGGCGGAATAAACTTAAAGCCGGTTTTGATTGATTATTTAGAAAAGAAGGGCATTGAGTATATAGATCACGGAACTTATACAAAAGATTCCGTAGACTATAACGACTATGCTGTTAAGGTATGCAAATCCGTTGTAAAAAAGGAATGCGATTTGGGTATTTTGATTTGCGGAACGGGAATAGGTATGAGCATTGTCGCTAATAAAATAAAAGGTATTCGTTGTGGGCATTGTCACGACGTATTCTCTGCAAAAATGACAAGAGAACATAACGACGCAAACGTTATTGCTTTTGGCGAAAGGGTTATAGGGCCGGGGCTAATGATTGAAATTGTAGACGCATTTTTATCAACGCCGTTTTCAAACGGAGAAAGGCACGTTCGTCGTGTAGAAAAAATAAAAGCTTTAGAAGAAGAAAATTTTAAATAAAACATAAGTAAGGGAGAAAAAATATGTATAAACTAAAAAAAGCTATAATTCCGGCAGCAGGGCTGGGAACGAGATTTTTACCTATAACGAAGGCTGTTCCAAAGCCGATGCTTTCCGTTTTGGATAAGCCGACGATTCAATATATAGCAGAAGAATTGAAAAGTATAGGGATTGAAGAAATAATTGTAATCGTAAGTCCCGGTTCTGAAGTAATAGAAAAACATTTTTCCGAAAACAAGATTTTGGAAGAAAGGCTTTTAGCAGATAAAAAAGAAAAGCTATATAAGATTGCAATGGATACGAGGGCGTTTAACGTTAAGTTTGTTGTTCAAGAAGTTGCAAACGGCTTGGCAGGTGCAATTCTTTGTGCAGAGCCTTTTGTTAAAGACGAACCGTTTGCATTATTGCTTGGTGACGAACTTCTTTTTGCCGACGGTGGTGAAAAACCTTGTATGAAGACTTTAGCAGATATATACGAAAAAACGGGTAAGAGCGTTATTGCAACTATGGAAGTATTCGGTGATGAAGTTAGCAAGTATGGCAATATCGGCTATGAAAGTGAAGAAGACGGCGTTATGCTTGTAAATAGGATAGTAGAAAAGCCTTCTGTTAACGAAGCCCTTTCAAACAATGCAATTATAGGCAGATACGTTTTATCCGGCGAAGTTATGGGAAAACTTAAAAAACTTAAACCGAGAAATAACGAGATATATTTAACCGACGTTTTAGACGAACTTGCAGAGAATAAAAAACTACTTGCAAGCACGTTTGAAGGCAAACGTTATGACGTTGGCGATAAGCTTGGATACATTAAGGCAAACGTAGAGTTTGCTCTCCGTTCAAACGAGATCGGCGATGAAACGAAAAAATACATAAAGGAACTTGCAAAGAACATTTAATCTATGATAGATAAAATTTGCCCAACTTGTTCAAAGCGTTTATCTTCTTTTTATGAAGACGGTATGCTTGGTTGCCCTGATTGTTACAAGGCGTTTTATAACGAGATAATTTCTTCCCTTAATAATTATCAAGGGAACTCTTTTCATATAGGTAAAACACCGAAATGCACAGGGGTTAATAAGCAACTTCTTAACGAATATAAAAGTTTATTAAAACAAAAAGAGCAAGCCGGTGTTGAAAACAGATTTGACGATATGGCTGAAATAAACAGGGACTTATGCGAACTGATTGCCGAACTGAAAAGTAGGGGGCTTTTATGATAAACAACCTTGATTTATTGAACGGCACGGTTATTATGTCAAGAATAAGGCTCGCAAGAAACTTGGTCGGCTATCCGTTTAGAATTCCAAATAGCGAAATAGCAAGAGAAGTTGTTAAGGGCGTTAACCGTGCTTTAATTAAGTGCGATACTTTTAATTTATACTATATGTCAAATTTTTCTTCGTATCAATTAGAAGCGATGAAGGAAAGGCATTTGATAAGCCAAAATCTTATAGACAACAAAGATAGCGGTGCAGTTTTAATAAATACCGATGAAACTCTTTCTATAATGATAAACGAAGAAGATATAATAAGGGAACAATGTTTTACAAAAGGGCTTAATTTGCAAGAGTGTTATAAAAGATTAGATAGAATTGATGATGAACTTTCAAAAAATCTTGATATAGCCTTTGATAAAAGATTAGGGTATTTAACGGCTTGCCCAACAAATTTGGGAACGGGGTTAAGGGCGTCGGTTATGATGTTTCTTCCTTCCTTAACTGAAAGCGGAATTATTGAAGATTTAGTTAAAGAAGTTTCCCGTTTGGGGTTAACTGTTCGTGGCTTATACGGCGAAGGCAGTAAAGCCGAAGGATATATGTATCAAATCAGCAACGAAGTTACGTTGGGTGTAACCGAAGTTGATCTTTTGAAAACAGTTGAAGAAACCGTATATAGAATTGCTACGGCAGAAAGAGATCAGGCAGAGAGAATTTTCAAAAAACATAAACTTGAAATAATGGATGAAGCAAAAAAATCTTTCGGGGTTTTAACTAATTGCGTGCTTCTATCGTATAGTGAATTTTTAAGCAGAATTTCCGACGTGAAATTCGGTGCGATTTTAGGCGTTGTTGATATTGAAGATATTGATGCGCTTGACGATTTAATAATAAGCGTTCGCCCTGCAAACCTTTGCGTTAAGCAAGGCAAACTTTTATCGGCAGTTGATAGAGATTTGGTAAGAGCGGAAATCGTTTCAAACAAATTGATGAAATTAAGGGGGTAAAATATGTTTTACGATGCATTTTCGGATAACGTTAACGAAGTTTTGGAAAAAGCAGATGATTTAGCAAGAAAATACGGTTGTAGATATATTGGCAGTGAACACATTTTATATGGGCTTATCGTAGTTGCTGACGGTAGGGCTTCTGCTTTATTAAGAAATGCAAAAGTTGATAAAGAAAGATTTTTGTATTTGTTTAAGAAAACAGTTCAACCGGATATGGTTATTCCCGGAAATATGTTGACACCGAGAACCAAGCATTTGTTTGAAAAGGCCGTCAATATTTCTCTTAAAGCACACTCCGGCTTTGTCGGAACGGAACATTTACTTTTGTCTATTTTATTTGAATACGACAGCACTGCCGTCGCTATATTAAAGGCTATGCGCGTTGACGTTGATGCACTTGCCGAAGAGATAGCAAATTCAATTTTCGGTCCGGAACCCGAGGAGACTGTTGAAGAAGAAAACAGTTTATACGAAAAGGCTTTCAGTTTTTCTCCAAAGGGTTTTTCTCAAACGCAAGATAGGAAAGATAACGACCAAGATTTTGGCGAACTTTCTAAATTCGGCGTTGATTTGAATAAGCAAGCAAGAGAAGGAAAACTTGATCCTGTTATCGGTAGAAAGAAAGAGATTGACAGAGTTATTCAAATTCTTTCAAGAAGAACAAAAAACAACCCCGTTTTAATAGGTGAACCGGGTGTTGGTAAAAGTGCCGTTATAGAAGGTTTGGCACAGGCAATAGTTAAGGGCAACGTTCCGGAAATACTTGCGGATAAAGTTGTTTTCTCTCTCAATATAGCGAGTATGCTTGCGGGAACGAGATACCGTGGCGATTTTGAAGAAAGATTAAAAAATGCGATAGAAATGGTCAAAGCAAACGGAAAGATACTTTTGTTTATTGATGAGATTCATAATATCGTCGGCGCAGGTTCTACGGGTGAAGGCAACATGGACGCCGCAAATATATTAAAACCTATGCTTTCCCGTGGGGAACTTCAAACGATAGGTGCAACTACCATTGAAGAATACAGGAAGTATATTGAAAAGGACGCGGCGCTTGAGCGTCGTTTTCAACCTATAATGGTTGATGCTCCTTCAACTGAAGAAACGATAGAAATATTAAAGGGGCTTCGTGATAAATACGAATCTCATCACGGTGTAACTATTCCAGATGAAGCAATCGTTTCGGCAGTCAACCTTTCCGATAGATATATAATGGACAGATTTTTGCCTGACAAGGCGATAGACTTAATAGACGAAGCAGCAAGTAGAGTTAAACTTGACAGTTATAATTCCCCTGTTGAAGCAAAGGCAAAAGAAGTGGAACTGTCAAGGCTTGTTGCAGAGAAAAACGAAGCTAAAAGGCGTGAAGACTTTGAAAGGGCTATGAAACTTTCAAAGGATATTGATAGAGTTAATAAAGAGTTGGAAGAAATAAGGGCAAGTTCACAAAAGCACAGTTTGAATCGTGAAAAACTTGTTTTAACTCCTGACGATATAGCAAAAGTCGTTAGTAATTGGACGGGTGTTCCCGTTGTAAAACTAACGGAAACGGAAGCACAAAAGCTTCTTGATTTAGAGGCCGTTTTGCACCAACGTGTTATTGGGCAATCAGATGCCGTTCATGCCGTTTCCGATGCAATAAGAAGGGCTAGGGCAGGGCTTAAAGATCCGAATAGGCCTGTCGGTTCTTTCATATTCGTAGGTCCTACGGGTGTAGGTAAAACGGAATTATCAAAGGCACTTTCCGAAGCAGTGTTCGGTAACGAAGACAGTTTAATAAGAGTTGATATGAGTGAGTATATGGAAAAGCACTCTGTATCAAAAATGGTTGGGGCTCCTCCGGGATACGTTGGGTTTGATGAAGAAGGTCAACTTACAGAAAAAGTTAGAAGAAAACCGTATTCCGTTATTTTGTTTGACGAAATAGAAAAGGCTCACCCTGATATATTTAACATAATGCTTCAAATTCTTGATGACGGAAGGCTTACGGACAGCAAAGGAAGACTAGTCAGTTTTAAGAACGCAATAATTATTATGACGTCAAACGTAGGGGCAACGGAAGTTCAAAAGACGGCTACTTTGGGGTTCGGTATAAATCAATCACAAGAATACGACAATATGTGTGATAGATATATGGAAGCGTTAAAGAGTAAATTCAAGCCGGAATTTTTAAATAGAATTGACGATATAATCGTATTCCATAAACTAACCAAAGAAGAAACGGGAAGTATTGCAAATCTACTTTTATCGGGATTACGTAAAAGGCTTGCTGTTATGGACGTTAGTTTGGAAATTACCGATTCCGCCATGGACCTTATCGTAACGAAAGGCTATGACGAAAATTACGGGGCAAGGCCACTTAAGAGAGTTATTCAAAGATATATTGAAGATAAACTTTCGGAAGAAATTTTACGTGGTAAGTTAACGGCAAATTCAAAAATTATAATTGACGAGCTAAACGGTGAGTTTATTTTCAAAAAAGGTGAATAATGAAAATCGGTATTTCAACGGCATCACTGTTCGGAAGATATAAAACGGAAGATGCAATAACGTTTTTAGATAATAATAAAGTGGAAACGGCAGAAGTCTTTTTGGAATCTTTTTGTGAATACAACAAAAAATTCGGTAAACTTTTGCTAAAGAGAAAAAAGGATATAGATATTCACTCCGTTCACGTTTTAACCACACAATACGAGCCGACTATTTGTAGCCAAAACGAAAGGGCAAGAGAAGATTCCTTTAAATTGTTAGACGGCGCAATGGCGTGTGCCGAAAAATTAAATGCAAAGTATTATACCTTCCATGGAACCGCAAGATTAAAAAAACTTCCTATACATATTGATTTTGATCACGTTGGAAAGTATATAAATTTGGCGGAAGACGTTTGTGAAAAACACGGTGTTCAAATTGCCTACGAAAACGTGCATTGGTGCTACTATAACTATATTGGATTTTTTAACGAACTTAAAAAGAGAGTGCCAAGGCTAAAAGCAACTTTTGACGTTAAACAGGCAAGGCTATCCAACGTAGATTATAAAGATTATATTAAAGAAATGGGTAGCGATATAGTAACCGTTCATTTGTCCGATATAGACGAGAACGGAAAGATGTGTTTACCGGGTAAAGGAATAACCGATTATAACGATATTTTTAGTAGATTAAAAGACGTTGGGTTTGACGGTGCAATGCTTTTAGAAGTCTATAAAGGGGACTTTATAAAAGAAGAAGAATTATTTTCTTCGCTTGAATATATCAAGGAATTAAAAGATAAAATATTTTAGATTGAAATAAAAAAAAGC
>JAZLMT010000050.1:0-30014 GCA_045598745.1 Christensenellaceae bacterium | reverse complement strand
CCGTCCGGCCTAACGTGGCAAATGATTGCAACTTTATTAACTTTCTTTAATTTTTCTGCAATTTCAACCAAAGTATTCACTGTTGTTCCTTCTTATGAATTTCGTTAAAAAGTTTATCCATCTTGTCGCCGTATTCCATAGAACCGTCTAAAATAAAGCGTAGTTCGGGAACGGTTCTCGTTTTTTCTATTTTAGAAAGTTCGTATCTTATCTTTTTAGCATCGTCTTTAATAGCGTTAAAAGTCGCCATCTTCTTTTCTTCGTTCGTAGAAAAAATAGAAAGATATACTCTTGCGCTTTTTAAATCTTTACTTGTATCAACTTCTAAAACCGAAAACATTTCGGTAACCAACGGATTTTTTAATTTCCTAGAAATAACTTGATATATATCCTTTTTAAACTCTTCGTTGAGTTTATCCATTCTGTTTACTTTATTGTTCATAAAACCCCTATAAAATCAAGAAAAAATTTAGTCGTTTTTCTCTTCTATAACGTAACATTCAATAAAGTCGCCAACCTTTATATCGTTGAACTTTTCAATAGAAATACCGCATTCAAAGCCTTGAACGACTTCTTTAACGTCGTCTTTGAAACGTTTAAGTTGTAAAACGTTACCTTCCGCATAAAGAATATTATCACGGTAAATACGAAGTTTTCCGTTCCTAACGATTTTACCTTCCGTAACGTAGGAACCGGCAATTTGACCAACGCCGGAAATCTTAAACACTTCTCTAACTTCTGCTTTACCCATATACGTTTCGGTAAGTTTCGGCGCAAGCATACCTTTAAGTGCCTTTTCAACGTCTTCAATCGCTTCATAAATAACCCTATAAAGTTTAATATCAACGCCGGACCTTTCTGCAATAGCCTTTGCATTTGAATCAGGGCGAACGTTAAAGCCGATTATGATTGCCTTTGAAGACTCTGCAAGCATTATATCAGATTCGTTAATAGCCCCTGCTTGAGCGTGAATAACTTTAACTTTAACTTCTTCGTTTGAAAGGTTTTCCATTGATTGCTTAACTGCTTCAACCGAACCTTGAACGTCTGCTTTAACAATTATATTTAAGCCCTTCATTTCGCCTTCGGAAATCTTATTAAACACGTCGTCCAAAGTTACCGTTTGTGAAGAACTTATCATATTTTCTCTTTCTTTCTTCTTTCTCTCTTCTGCAACTTGTTTAACGAGCTTTTCGTCAACGGCATAGAGTATATCGCCTGCATTAGGAACTTCGTCTAATCCCATTATGGAAACAGGCATAGACGGACCGGCTGAAGCAACTTTTCTACCCTTATCGTCCATCATGGCTCTGACTTTACCAGTAACCGTTCCTACAACTATGCTATCGGCAACTTTAAGCGTTCCGTTTTGAACGAGTATCGTTGCGATAGGGCCCTTGCTGTTATCAAGTTTTGCTTCAATAACAACGCCCTTTGCCCTTCCGTTAGGATTTGCTTTTAATTCCTTCATTTCGGCAACTAAATTTATGCTCTCTAATAAATTATCAAAGCCTTCGCCGGTTTTTGCGGAAACAGGACAAAGAATAGTATCTCCACCCCACTCTTCAGGAAGCAATCCGTTATCGGTAAGTTGCGTCTTTATTCTTTCTATATTTGCTTCAGGTTTATCAATCTTATTTATTGCAACGATAACAGGAACGTTTGCAGCCTTTGCGTGTGAAATAGATTCAATCGTTTGTGGCATTATACCGTCGTCGGCAGCAACAACCAAGATAGCAATATCCGTCGTTTGCGCTCCCCTTGCACGCATAGCCGTAAATGCTGCGTGCCCCGGCGTATCAAGGAAAGTTATAGTCTTTCCGTTAGCGTTAACTTGATATGCGCCGATATGTTGCGTAATTCCACCGGCTTCACCGGCAGTAACGTTTGTCTTTCTTATCCTATCAAGAATTGAAGTTTTACCGTGGTCAACGTGTCCCATAACGGTAACGACAGGTGGACGAGTAACCATATTTTCGGCATCAACTTCACCTTCGTCAAAGTGTTCGGTCAAAACGTCTTCGGCAGTCTTGTCAAGTTTAAGTTCAAGTTCAACGCCGATATCGTCTGCAATAAATGCTGCGGTATCAAAATCAACGGAATCGTTGATCGTTTTCATTATTCCTTCCTTAAACAATCTCTTCGTTATTTCGGCAGCAGTTATACCTATCTTTTCCGACAAAACTTTAAGCGGAATAATTTCGGTATTGATTACAGCCTTTTCAATCTTGATAACTTGTGCTTGTTTTTCTTCCTTATTTTTCTTTACGGGACGGAACTTTCTATACCCCGTCTTATTCTCGTCAAAATCGTCAATGGAAACTTGATTTTTAATTAAAGCACGTTTGTTTAATACTCTCTTTTCTTCAAAAGAATTATCGTTTTGTTGCTTTTTCTTATTATTGTTTCTCTTATCGTTGTTTTGCATAACGACAGGTGGCGCAATATAAGTTTCATGCGGTTTATCCTTTTTAAATCCGTTTTGATTAAACGGCCTATCACCCTTCGGCTTAAACTCTCTCTTAGTGTTATTATCACTAGGGCGATATTCTCTCTTTATATTATTTTGCTTTTCAGCCCTTTCTTTTTTAAGTTCACTTTCGCTCTTTTCGTGACGAACTATAAACGACGGGCGTGGGGCAGGTTTAACTTCGTTAACAGAATCTGCCTTTTGTTCGGTAGCCCGAACTTCTTCCTTTCCTTCCGCCTTAATCTCTTCTTTATCTTCCGCCGTTTCGTTAGAAACTACTTTAACTTCTTCAACCTTCGGTTCGGTTTCTTGAGTTTTTTCTTCACTCTTTACTTCTTCCTTAACCTTTGGTTTTACGGTTTCTGTTTCCGCCTCGGTTTGTTCGCTTGACTGTGCGTTAAACTGCTTGATTTTTTCTTCAAGTTTCGCTTTAACGTTTCTGACGCTCTTTTCAAAATCATTTAATAAGTTTTGAAAGTTTGAAATTATTCCTTTGCTTACAAGGTCGTTTGCATTTTTCAAATTTTCGTTGCGTTTTTCTTTTACTTCAGCCATTTATAAAACTCCTATTCTATTTCAATGAACTCTTTTTCTTTATTATCAATAATTAACTTTGCAAAATCTTTATCCGTTATCGCCATAATCTTTCCGTTGTCCTTATGCGTATAAAACGAAAGCAAATTATCCGTCGTTTTAATTATAGGACAATGAAATCTATTCGCTAACTTTTTCCCGTCTTTAACAGCATTTTCACTTGCAGAAGAACAAACGATTATTAAATTTGCTCTTCTTAAAGTAAAACACGCATTAGTGCCGATTTTAAATTTACCCGCTCTCATAGCAAAGCCGATAAACGTTTCCGCCTTACTTTTCACTTAAGAATTCCTCCATAAGCAAATCGTAAACCTTATCGTCAATCTGACAAGAAAAGGCACGGTTTAATAGCCTTTGTTTTTTAAGTTTTTCTATACACGCCTTGTCTTTGCAAACGTATGCACCCCTACCGTTTAACTTACCGCTTCCGTCATAGTTAATCTCATCGCCACATTTAACGATTCTGGCTAGTTCTTTTTTAGGTTTACATTGTCTACATGAAAGACAAGTGCGCATCGGAATTTTCTTTTCCATAATTAAACGTTGGTTTCACCTAATTCGTTTAAAGCGTTTGATTCACTCTTAACGTCAATCTTCCAACCGGTAAGTCTAACTGCAAGACGTGCATTTTGACCGTTTCTGCCGATTGCAAGTGAAAGTTTATCGTCAGGAACGATTGCCCTTGCGGTATTCTCACCGTCAAGTTCGGAAACCTTTATAACCTTTGCAGGTGAAAGTGCCCTTGCTATAAATTCAAGCGGATTATCACTCCACTCTATAATATCAATCTTTTCGCCACCGAGTTCTGCAACGATAGCGTTAACTCTTGCGCCTTTGTTACCAACGCAAGCGCCGACTGCGTCAACCATAGAATCTTCGCTGTGGATAGCAATCTTTGTTCTTTGCCCCGGTTCTCTTGCAATAGCCTTAATCGTAACAACGCCTTGTTTAATTTCAGGAACTTCGTTTTCAAACAAACGTTGAACTAAACCCGATGAAGTTCTTGAAACGACTATTTGAGCAACCTTACCGGAATTCTTTACTCTTTTAACGAAAACGTTAAGCCTTTGATTTATTTCATACTTTTCGCCCGGAACTTGATCTTTCGGCATTAAAACGCCTTCTATTTGGTTTCCACCGATTTCAACGTAAACGTTACCGTCTTCAATACGTCTGATAGTGCAAGCCATAAGTTCGCCTTCTTTATCTTCAAACTCACTTACAGTGTTATCACGTTCAATTTCACGAAGTTTTTGCATAATTACTTGTTTTGCCGTTTGTGCAGCGATTCTACCAAAGTTCTTCGGAACGATTTCGTTAGATAAAACGTCGCCAACCTTTGCCGTCTTTTTAACAAGTTTTGCATCTTCTAAAGAAATTTCTTTTTCAGGATCTACTACTTCTTCAACAATATTTTTAACACTGTAAAACTTAATAGAATTCTTTTCAGGGTTAAGTTTAACCATAATTCCGCTAACGTCACCGGTGTGCTTTTTATAAGCAAAAACGAGTGCGTTCTCTAAAGCGGAAATAAACTCTTCTTGTGAAATTCCTTTTTCCTTTTCCAAATCTGCAAGTGCATTAAAAAAATCTTGGTTTGTCATTATTTTTCTCCTAAATTTATGTATTTTATGTTTTATAATTTTTTATTCAAAATCAATATATTCGTTCATTTTAACAAGACTTGAAAGTTCAAGTGACAGCGTCGTTTTATCGTCAACTTTTACAACAACGCTTTTCCCGTCGTATTTTTCCAAAATGCCGTCGTAAAACTTTTTGCCCTTAACTGCGTTTTTAAGTTTAACTTCAACCATTTCGCCGATATGTGAAGTAAAATCTTCTTCCGTTTTAAATGGCCTATCTGCACCAAGGCTTGAAACGTTCAAAGTATAAGGCTCACCGAAAGTCGGATCAAAACTGTCTAACGGATCGTTTATCGCATTGTGAAATTTTTCGCAAGTATCCAAATCAACACCGCCGTCTTTATCAATAAAAATAGTTAAAGCAGGATTTTTGCCTTGCTTAAATTCAACTTCTTTAACGGAAACGCCGATTTTTGAGCCGATTTTTGAGCAAAAGTCTAAAATTTCTTGATTAGATTTTACCTTCATATTTACCCCACATAAAGAAATATGAGAACGGAAAACCGCTCTCATAAGTCAAACGTAATATTAAGCATATATATAATATCATTTTATTTATATAAAATCAACTGTTTTTATCCATTTTTTCTTTAATTTTCATCATTTCCAAAAAGCAATCGCTCGTTGCATAAGCATCAGACAGCGCCCTATGGTGATGAAAGGTTACGTTAAAATAGTCGGCAAGTGCTTTTAAACCGTTGCTTTTTAGCCCCGGCGCATAAGTTTTTGAAAGTTCCATCGTGTCTAAAACAGCGTTTTTTACTTCATAATCTTCTGCATTTGCATACTTTTTTATAAATCCCAAATCAAAATTTACGTTATGGCCGACTAAAATTGTGCCTTCAATAAACTTCATAAAATCGGGAAGAACGGTTGAAATTTTCGGGCTGTCTTTAACCATTTCGTCGGTTATACCCGTCTTTTCAACAACGTCTTGCGGAATAGGATAATCAGGTTTAATCAAAGTTGTAAAATCTTCTATAACCTTTCCTTCAACGATCTTAACGGCACCTATCTCCGTTATTCCGCATTTCAGAAGTTCAAGCCCAGTTGTTTCCAAGTCAAAAACAACGTAAACGTTTTCCATAACTTCAGTAGGAAATTTATCTTCTTCTTCAAACACGCTCTTAACTTTAACCGTGCTTGCTTTATTAGGAAAAATAGTTTTATAACTTGACGGCGCTTTCTTTTTATATCTGTCTTTCTTTACGAAATCTTTCGGGAAAGTGCATCTGTTTATTTTATTAAACGTGAACGAAGGTTTGCCGTTATACTCTCCGATAGTGCCACGTGCAATTATTTCGTCATCGGTCTTCAACTCTTTAATTTTATTTATGGTAGACTTTTTGGTAAAATATAGTCCGCTTATTCTTCCCGTTGTATCGTCTAAATGAATACTGTAAAAAGGTTTACCCGTTTTGGTTGTTCTTTCGGTAATTTCCGTAATCTTTCCGCAAATAGTAACGTCCCCACCGGTTGCATCTTCTATATAAGTAGCAACGTCTTCCATTTCCATATCGTCAATAGGGATAACGTCCAAAACCTTAATCGTTCTATGTTCTATCTTTTTCAGTTCGCTTGCGTATACTTCTTCGGATAATAAACTTATGGTTTCTTCGGCTTCCTTTTCTTCGGTATTCCCAGCAAAGTCCGAACAGAATTTTTTTGATAAATATTCGTTTAATTTTATTATTGCGCCGTTTTTATTTACGTATTCAATGCCGTCTTTCGTTAGCCTTAACGTATACTTAACTATATCTCCGTATACTGCGGAAATAACGTCAGTCTCCTTTAGAAAAAGCGAAATAGAAGGATAGTTTGCGTTTAGATATTTAAATATTTCGTTACTTACCAAATCACTATCGCTAACAATCTTTTTTATCTTAATTGAAACGCTCTTAAATACGGGTGGCGCAATCTTTTCAATCTCCGAAACGATTTTTTCTTGCAACTCTTCTTCTACCGTATTATCACATATAAAAGAATAGGTTATGGAATAATTCTTCTTTTCTATTTCCACACCCGTAAGCCTAATATTCTTAAGTTTAACGTCAAGCGAACGAATTATAGAAATAAATTCGCTACTACCAACTACTTTATACATTTATCAATCTCTCTGAAAAATACTTTTTCTATTTCTTCTTTTGCTACTTTTTTAACAATCTTGCCTTTTAAGAAAATTATACACCCGCCTTTTCCACCGGCGACGCCTATATCGGCATCACTTGCTTCGCCCGGACCGTTTACGGCACAGCCCATAACGGCAACCTTTAACGGCTTATTTATATTTTCAATATATTTTTCCACCTTACTTGCGAAAGCCATGCAATCCCACTCACATCTTCCGCACGTTGGGCAGGCAACAAGTTTTGCCTTATCGTTATATAGGTTTAACGACGATAAAATTGCTTTACCCGCAACGACTTCACGAACGGGATCTGCCGATAAACTCACTCTTATCGTATCACCTATTCCGTTTAATAAGAGAGAACCGATGCCGATACTGTTTTTTATCACTCCGTTATATTCCGTTCCCGCTTCCGTTACGCCCAAGTGTAGCGGATAATCAGTTCTTTTAGCAACGTATTCATAAGCCTTAACCATTAACGGCACGTCTGACGCTTTGACAGAAATAACGATATTCTCTACACCGTATTTTTCCAACACGGCAACGTTTTTCAGCGCACTTTCGCCAAGCGAAATTTCGTTCTTGCCGTATTTTTTCAAAAACTCTTTTTCAATACTACCGGTGTTGGAACCGACTCTTACTGCGACACCGCTTCCCTTTAATGCGTCTGCAACCTTTTTAACATTTTCATCCGACCCGATATTGCCGGGATTGATTCTTATCTTATCAGCCCCGTTTTCTATTGCCAAAAGCGCAAGCCTATAATCAAAATGAATATCTGCAACAAGCGGAATATGAATATGCTTTTTTATTTCTTTTATATTTACCGCATCACTTTCATCTAAAACGGAAAACCTAACTATATCGCAACCCGCTTTTTCCAAATCCAAAACAGCCTTGATAGATTTTTCGGTATTACACAGCCTTTCAACCGTCATTGATTGAATAGCTATTTTTTCTCCGCCACCGATAAAAATATTTCCTATTTGAACACGTTTACTCATATTATTCACCCACTTGTGTTTATATTTTAGCACATATAAATAATTTAGTAAAGTTTTATTTAAAAAGAAAAAAGGGTGTTACCCCTTTTTTATGATTGAGCACGTATTTTATAGTTATAAACCAAATCTTGATAAAAGTCTTCCAAATACATAATAAGCCCCGTTTCACCCTTGATATCGTTAAATGCGTTTACAGCGCTCAAAGTATTATAGTATCCCGTAATACAACTTACAACGTCAGCATAATATCCTGCATCAACCAAAGCTTCTTTAGAAAGACCTTTTGACTGTATTTCAAGAAACTTTAACTCTAAATTAGCATCACTTGATAAATTTGAATTATGATATTTCGTTTCTTTTTCAGCCTGTAAAAAATTGAACTCGTCTATTTCTCTTTTCGTTTTATCTTGTTCATCTTGAAGTTCAAGGAATTTAGCGTTTTTATCCATGACCAAAAGGTCGTCGTAAAAATCGTCAATACCCGAAATTTTATTGTTTAACGCCGTTATCTTACTGTTTATCTCTGTCGTTTTTTCGTTTTGTTCAAGTTGAATCTCAAGTTCTTTTTCATTTTTGTCTTTTTCTGCTTGAAACATTTTTTCCGTTGTTAAACTGCTATATGATAACCCCTTTTTTGATGCTTCTTCTTTAAGTTTTTCTTTAATAGCTATAAAATCTTCGTTAAGTTTTTTATTAACTTCAAGATACTTTTTATTTAACTCTACGATGTTTTCTCGTAGTGTGGCAATTTGTTTTTCAATTTCAAGCTTGGCTTTTTGCCTTTCCCTTTCTATTTTCGGCAAAACGATATTTTCTGCTTTTGACATAAGACTCGTATTTGAAAGTGGCGTAAAACTCAATCTGCCAAGCACCAAATCGCTTCTTTGCTCTCCTGTATACGCAGTGCTGTTTAATCTGTAAAAATTGTATATGCTTTTCAAAGTCGTATACATTTGCGCCTTTGTTGAAGGAATTGTAAAATTCATAATTTTCTCCTTATTCTATGTAGTTTATTTCTATTTCGTCAATCGTAGAATTATCGGTCAAAGAATTTATTGTTATACTGAAATTATTTGCTTGAAAGTTTATTCTGTTTAATATTTTATTTGCTTTCGTCTTATAACTTTTGCTCTCTATATTTCCGTTAAACGTTATCAAAAATTCACCTTGACCGAAAATACAAATACTCTTTATTTGCTTATTCAATAAATTTCCGAAATCAAAGCGTTCCGTTATAAAAGTAAATTTTTGATTAAGCCCAGTTTCAAGTAGTTGCAAAGAACAAGATTGTCTATCAAACAAAAAACCGTTATCACACCAAAGTTTATCGCCCAAAGTAACTATTTTATACGTTCCGAAAACTGCCGATTGCATATAGATATAGTTGTTCCCTTTATAGTTTATAGGTAGACAATAATAATCTTTTATAGAAAAACATTGCCCTAAAATCGAATAGCTTTTATCTTCCATAAAAAACGGCATATACGTAACCTTTTTATCGCTGAATTTACAAAGTTGTTTTCCCGAAACAAAAAAGCAATCTTCCCCTATCTTTTTTATCGTATTTTCCCTGATAGATAAAGGTAAGGCAACAACGCCTTCTAAAACGTAGTCCTTTTTATCACTTAAAAGAGATAGAGCCGTTATGCCGTATTCACAAAATACTATAATGCTGTTTCCAACGTTTTCAAGATGCAAAATACTTCCTAAAGAAGAATTTACGTCAATCCTTCCGAAACAATCGTCTTTCAATAAAAAATTATCGTCTTTTCTACAATCAAAATATAAATGATTTTCATTGAATAAAAACACGGTATCTTCAACTACCAAATAATCTTTGCCTAACGGAACAAAAATTTTACCGTTAAAATCACCACGTATAAAGGCGTTCTTTCCGTCAATGAACAGAATTGAATTTAAAAAATTACTTGGGGCTTTCATAATTTTAGGTGGAGCTAAAAACTTGTTTTCGGCAACTTTTTTCAATACGTTGCCGTTTCCTTCGTATAAAAACCCGTTTTCAAAATAATAGTATATTTTACCTTCAACGTTATAAATCTTTTTAACACAAATACCGTTGTCCGTTATAGAATAAAGCGTTTCCATTAAAGTTGGCGTTATTCTGTTTTCACTGCACTCGGCATTATAGAAAAAATCACATTCAGACAAAAAATTTTTTATTTTTTTCGTTTTGCAATTTTCTTTAATTCCGTCCAGATAATTTTTCATAGACAAAATCTCCTGTTCTTTACTAATCCGTTTTTTGGCGTTAAAAGCACTGACAATCCATCGTTAAATCTATTTCTCCACATTAAGCTCTCTTGATAACTCCTTTCCAAAAGGCAATATTCGCTAGCCGTCCCGTAAGCTATAATTCTTGAAGGAACAATATTTTCGGTATACCCGATTTCCTCGTCAATACTATAGTTTGAAGGAAGATATTTATACTTGACTTTAACATTTGATTCATTAACTTCAATATGTTCCGGAAAAACTTTATAACTAACGTTTACGCCGAACTCATCAAAAACTTCAACTATTCCACTTACCGATTCGGTAAAAGAAGTGAAAAGTATTTTCCCGTTATTAACTTCAAAATTTTCTTCTTTATACATAGGTATATATGAAGAAGCAATTTCGTTTATAACCAGGTTTGAACATCTCGTCAAATTATTGATAAGTTCTAAAACGTTAGCCGTTGCGGTTCTGGTAGTGCTAGTATCTTCCAAATAGGAAATAACGTCGTTTCTCCCCAAATACATAGCAGTCGTCTTTATAATGTCCGAAAGTTTCATAGTGTTCTCCTTGTTAAAAATAAAGGGGCTTAAAAAATTAAGCCCCGTAATATTTGCTTTTGATTATTTTTCGGTAATTCCGGTAATGACACCTTGTCCGATAGGGCGAGAACATAATAGTTCTGCATACTTAACCAAAGTTGCGGTATAAACAGGTTTTCCTGCAACTTGCTTTAATATCTTTCCATCGTCACCTTCAAGCCATTGCCAATCGCAAAGTTCGTGAAGTGCGAAATCGTTTGTATTCAATAAATACATTGTTCCGTCCGGACAGAATCTGTCTGCTACGATAGGAATACCGTTGTAGGTCATAGCCTTATAACCACCGTTTAATTCCATCATATCAACAAGCATCTTTCTTGAAGAGAACAAATCTTGGAAAGCTCTCTTAACGCCCCAAGAACAAACGATAAAGTTAACTCCGCTACCACTGTTTTGTTCAATAGTATCAAGTGCCGTTTGAATCTTTAATTCAGTTAAAGAACCACAGCTGGTAAGTTTATACGGAGAGAGCCAACTGTGATTTGCTCTCGTTAAACCGTAGAGTGTAGAACTTGAACCGAATATAGCGCCAAGCCCCGTTATTTCGTTGTTATAAGAGCCTTGAACCGTTACCAAACTGTTTGCAGGAACACCGGTAGAATCCAAAGTGGTGCCGGAAACGGTGATAGTTTTATTCGCTCTATCAACTAATAAAATTTTTCTTCCCAAAGCACCTGAAATATCAGCGCCAAGGCTAGTTTTAAAGTCAACAACCATACCTTCAATAACGTTTTTAACGGAATCTAAAGTGATAACCCCGCTTGAAATAGAAACTACTTTTGCAAGTGTTCCCGTGCCGTCACCGAAAAGCATTCTGCCAAAGTTGAAACTGCTTGATTTAATTAAACCTTCCATTTCGGAATTTAAGAGTGATACGAAAGCACCCGCATTGTTTTCTGATGCACGAATTGCCTTATCGGAAATTTCAATAGTTCCGTATAAGTTCTTAAGTGTTGCAACGAACGTTTCGTAGTTATTGCCTTGTGCCGTTGGAAGATTGCCGTCTTCCGTTCCTGCGCCTACACCACCGTTTAAGCCGTATACTGCAAGTTTTTTAACTTCTTTACCCCAAACGTCGTTTGTCGTTTGTTTGATTTGTGCTAAAAACGGATTTGCCTTAAAATTAAGTTGTTCACTGACAACGTCTAAATATAATGTTTTTAACGCTTTATCTGCGCTAGTTAATGTTACTGCCATAATTTCTCCTAATTATTAAAAATAGATTTTGCAAGGTTTCCCGCCTCGTCAATTGATTTCGGTTTTTCTGTTTTGGTTTTAACGGATACTCCGTCTTCACCCAAAAAAACCATTTTGTTTTCTTTTCCGATAATACCTTTAAGGTAGTCTTTTAAGACAGCCATCTTGTCTTCTTCGCTTATACCTTGTGTATTATCTTTTTGATTTTCCCCGATTGCCGGAGTAGAATTTTCTACCTTTTCGGCCTTACCCTCTAACTCTTTGATTCTCTGACAGCGTTTGGTAAATTCAGCTTCTAAAGAGTTATACGCATTAAGAAGGGCGTTAACGTCCTTAAACTTACCAAGTGAGATATCCGCTTTATCTACGTTCTCCCCTGCTACTGCACTATCAAAAGCATTTACTTGTTCACTTTTTTGTTCTTCCATTTTCTTAATCCTCCGTTATTTTTTCATTTATTTTATTTTTGTGTTCTTCTATATGTTTATAGAATCTTTCTTTTATTTTTTCGTTTAAGTTTTCATACTCGTTCAAAACGAAACGGGTATGTTCGTCAATATGTATCTTATTGTCGTCCATATATTCTACGGAAATTTCTTTATTTAGCATCTCTTGATTTTCACGTTGCGCTTTTTCTTCGTGTAGTTTTGCTATTCCGTTAGAAAAATCCAAATCTTTATATCCTAAAAGCGAAAGCATCTTTTCCTTTGTCGTTTGGCGTAGTTCTCCGTCGTCATCAAACAGTATTCCGCTTTCATACATCTTAAACAGCATTTCCTTCTTTTGCGTTTCGGTATATAATAACTCGTTCTCGTTTATTAAATATACGTCATCGGATCGGCCGGCATTTTTCTCTGCATAAAAAATCTTCGTTTTATCGTAAACGTCAACGGATTTTAATGCTCTGATTCCAACGGTAAACTGCTCGTATAATTTCAGCGACATAAATGCAATTTCCAAATAACACTTTCTGATATTTTCCGCCGTCATAACAAGTTTTTCGTTATCTTGGCTAACCAAAAGGTTAAGCGCACTTGCACTGCTAAATGATGCGTTCTTTGATGAAGAAGATACGTCGCTTACACCGCTTATCGTAACGAACTCGTTCATGAGTTTTGTTTCTTCTTCGCTAAAGTCGTCCGTCATAGAAGTTTCTTTTAACAGTTCCGGTGCTTTGCTACCTTGCCTGTAAACTAAAATCTTGCCCGGTTCTAAACCTTGCGTTTCCAAATCGTCAATATCAACAGAGCCGTCTTCTACGGCGTAAACACCCATTGACAATCTGTTTAAAAATTCGTGCTTCCTGTTTTTAACTGCATTATACGATCTTTGAACGGGAATCAATCTTTCAATAATGCTCGTTCCGAAAAAACTACCCGCAACTCTTATTGCCTGTTGTTTTATAAACGGAAATGTTCTTTTGCCGTTCTTGGCGTTGATAAAAGGAAGTTCAACGTCGTATAGAAGTTTGTTATCACATATTGTTATAAGCCTACCGTTTGGATAATCAACTGTCGGAAGTTGATACTTTTCTATAACTATTTCACTGTCTTTATACACTGAATCGGACTTCTTATTTATCGTGGTTTCGCCCATATCCAAAATATCTATATCTCTACCAACAACGTCTATCCCGTATTTACTTTTTATTACGGAAACAGGCAAAGCCTTTGCGTGAATAATACTCTCTAAATGTTCTATTTTTTCAACGCTTAAATTATCAGGAAAAATTTCAAATGGAGAAACCGCAATGATATTGACTTCACCTTCGTAGATTTTATCTTCTGCCTTTTCGCCGACTATATTTCCGCCTTCTTTATTCCAAACCACCTTATAGAAGGAAGTTCCGCACGTTTCACTCCAGGTAGTTGCGTCGCTTACGACCTGTGTAATGTTATTTTGCTTAAAAGCGTTTTCAATCAACTTTTCCGATATAAACGCACTTTTAACTTCTTTATCGTCGTCGGTTTTAGGTCTAACGCCAATGACGGGTGAAATTTTACTGAGTCTTGCAAGCCTTGATTCAACTAACGGGCTGATATGATTAAAAACGTTTTGGTCTTGCCAATAATACGCCTTATCGTCAGGCATAATATCACCACGCCTACTGATATGGGTAAACTGTTCGCCTTTGATGAATTTCATGTTAAGAATCCATTGGTTTTCAAGTTTAAGCCTTTGCTTTCTTCTTTCGTTAAAATCGGCTTTAACGCTATCAACTAAATTTTTAACGTATCTTTCTCTCTCTTTTTCTTTTAGTTTTTCTTCATTTAAAGTTTCCACTTCTAATCTCCTTAACTGTTTATTTCTTCTTTAATTAACTTTAGTATTTTTTCTCTTTCCGCTATCAAATCTTCGTCACTCATTTTATCTAAATCTTTGAAATCTTCTTCCATAAGTAGCTTTAACGCCGTCATATCGGGGGGAACCGCTTTTTTTGTTATCTTTTTCTTTGACAGTTTTATTTCCCCTTCGTCGCTACTAAGATATTCTTCAACAATTTCAGTAGAATCAAATCCGAGTGCTTTTTTGATGAGTGCTTTTTTTAATTTTTTTTCATCAATTTTATTTTCTTTCATTTATTATCCTTCTATAAAGCCTTTCCTTGTCCTTTTGAATTTCGCTCTTTATCGGCTTTGGTGCAATTGAAATCGGCTTTTTCATTAAATAGTATCTTAATTCGTCCAAACAGTGATCGTCTTGCTTTATCGGGTGATCACCTTCTCCCCATCTGTAATTCTTTAATTCTCTTATTAAGTTCACACAGTTTCTAAATATATAAATTTTAGGCTTACCGTTATTTAGTTTTAAGTATTGTTTAACCCTTTCTATCCCGCTGAATATATCTTTGTTTACGTTTGGATTGACTGCAATTCCGTTTTCGTAAAACAATTCCGTAACGCTCTTATTTGACGCTAACGTTTTTTGATTTGCCGCACTGTCTATAAGTGCCGAAATATTTCCGTTTGCATCTTTCTTCCACCCTAAACTTTCGCTGATTTCTTTTATTTTATCGGAGTGATAAACTATATCTTTTCCGGCTTCGTAATGTTCAAAAACAACGTAAACGTTGCCGTCGTAATCTACCGAATACCAGTGGCACGATAACGGATTATTCAACCCCGGATCAATAGATAACGTATCTTGCCACTCGCATGGAAGTGATATTGCATCAATAACGTGAACGTTTTCGTCAAACTCGGTATAAACAAGCCCCGATGCCGATCTAAACCTACCGTATCTTCTGCTTTCCAACTGGTCGTCTGCTAGCGAAGCGGTTAAAGCGTTAACTTCTTCGCTGTCAAGATAAGGGTTATCTCCCCACTCCATAAACTCATACCAAACTTCTTTTGAGTTATGAGAGTTTAGATATATTTCGTCATAGATAAACGTTAAGCCTTTAAGCGGTGTCATCGTTCCGAAAATATCGCCTTTTTTATCAAGGACTCTCATTCTGCACTCTTCATAAATATCTTTAGGCGGTTCTTCGTCAAACCAAACGAAATCAAGGCTACTGCCTTGAAACTTTTCTCTACCTTGATCGCACGACTTAAAGCCTATCGTAGAAATTCCACCAAAGACATTTTTTATTTTTATCTGGTCAATAATTCCGTATTCCAAACTTTCTTTTTTACCGGAAAGCATAGTTACGTCAACAATCCAACTTTTATTAAGATAGTGAAGAATTTTTGCCTGCGCAACGTCTCTTTGCACTTGTGTTGAAAGTGAAACCACCCACCCGAAAACGTTATCTTTATTCTCTCTATAGGGATGAATTCCCCTTGCCATATAAATAGATTCAACAGCACCGCACTCTGTTTTTCCGCTTCTGTTCCCGCCGAAAACCCACCTGTTTTTTTTAGGGCATTTATGAAAGGCAATTTGCTTTAAATGTATTTTTTCTCCCTTATTATATTTTGATAAAAAATCCCGCTGATTTCTTTTTTTAAGTTCTCTATCAATTTCCAAAAGCCTATCAATATTGCTGTTCATTTTAGACAAATTTTCCTTATTAAAAATAATATTCCTTAAAAAACTCTCAAAAGTTTTTAATATAATGGTCGTATCAACCCTTTGGAGAAAACCATGAAAAGAATACTTTATATATTATTGATTATTTTTTTGTTATTCCCAAAAAGCTACGTTAAAGCCGATTCCGGCACCTATTACCGTATTATAAAAGAAGACGCAAAACTATATGAAACGACTTCCAAAAAGACCGTTTTGTTTATACTTCCGTATACATATTACGTAAAAGTGCTTGGTGAAAAAGGCGATCTTTATAAAATTGAAATATACGGCGAAGATTCTTCTCCTTCTTTTTTCGGTTATACCGAAAAAGAAAACCTGATGCTTGAAACCTTAGAAGTATTTAACCCATACCCGAATATAGAAATAACTACTTCAAATTCAACTATTTTATATAGCGACGGTAAATGCACGGATAAGTTAAACTATATTTTCCCGGATAGAAATTTAACATATTACGGTAAAGTTATAAATAACGATATGACAACGTCATATTTAGTTGTTTACGGTGAAAAACTCGGGTATATAAAAGAAGATGCCGTTTATCCCTTTACTGTTTCCTATCATCCAAACCCACTTACCTTTTTAGTTGAAGAGGAAGAAGAAGTTCAAGAAACGGTAAAAAAGGAAGAAAACAAGGAAGAAACAAACTATTCAAATAACGATTTACTTAAAATAGGAATAATCTCTTGCCTTATCGTAGCCGGTGTTCTGGGACTATACGTCGCATTAAGGAAGAAGGAAAAAAAGGCTAAAACGGTAAATTACTACGATGAAAACGAATACGAATAGTTAAGCCGTAATTTTTTTATAAGTTTCGTTAACTTTAATTGAAATTTCTTTCTTTTTAGCCTTATCAACAGCCTTCTTGTTTTTATACGAATACTCTTCTCTTTCTATAACGTTTTTAAGTAAATTTTTAAAGAAATCTACGTAAAGGCAGTTTTTCTTAAACCAAACGTCATCAATTCCGTTCTTTTCAAGTTTATCTCTGAATTTTTCAAAAATACGAATTTGGCGCCTAAAATAATTTCTGCTTAAATAATCAAAATTTATATAATCTTTTTCAGGTTTTTTCTTAAAATATTTATAATCCAAATGTTTTAATTCTTCTTCGTCAAAAGAAGATAAAATCTTACTTACAACACTTTTTAATATGATTAAAATACTCTTTTGAATAGAGTAATCAGCCATTTTTTCACATTGAGAAATTGCAGGTGAAAAATCGCAAAAAGACGAATAGGCCTTTTTGTCAACAAGGTCGTCTATCTGACAAATAATTTCATCAATAACCGGGTAAGCATATAGTATTGTTTTCGCAAAATAAATATTCATTTTTATCTCCTTCTCTGCTCGTTTTGCCATAATTGTAATTTACAAAAAGTAATGGTGTCAACAATATATGCTGAATTTTGTTCAAAAATAAATATTTTTGTTCAAAATTGTTTTTTATTGTCATATCTTTGCTTATTTGCTCATTACTTTTATTCTTGCTTTTGCAAAAGCGAACATTTGTTCGTGTTTGTTTGTGCTTATAATACACCTATCTTTTACCAAAAAATGTCATATATGACGAATTTTTTTTAAATTTCAAAAAAAATAACAAGTCCTTTTTCTGTTTTGGGCTTGTTTTTTATAGTTAAAAAAAGTATTTTCGTTTTTTCTCTATACAAATTTATTTTATTATGATAAAATAAAGTTATGAAAAAGTTACAAATCAGTTTATTATCAATTTTATTTTTGTGTTTGGCATTTATTCTGTTTATTCCAAGCACTTCCGTTTTTTCTTTTGCAAAAACAAACGAAGGAAAAACCGCACAATTATTCTCCCCTACGAGTGCAATAGAATATAATGAAGTTGCATCTTCAAACAGTATTTTATTTTCAAACGGCAAGATTTACACGACAAACTCCGATCTAACTAAAAATTCTTATGACGTTTTTGATTTAAATAGTGGGATTAAGACAACGGTTCCGACCGCTTTGAATTCAGGTGACGAAATCAAACCGTTAAAGATTTTGCCATTTTCAAGCAATCAACTTTTAATGATAATAAACGGAACTAACAACCTTTTTCTATTTAATACCGACACAAAAGAAGTTTCTCAAATATTTTGTAGTGGTATCTCTATAACTGCAGAAAACTTTTTAATTATAGATAATAAGCTCTTTGCCGTTTCAAGCGAAAGGCTTAACACATATTCGTTTAACGGAACAACCTTCAAAAAAGAAAGCGACCAAACACAAAAGGGTGCAAGAACTTTGTGCTACTGCGGTGGATACGTTTTATTTTCAATAAACGGCACTTCGCTATATAAAGCCCCTTTAACTAATATTGAAGATACTTCGTTATTTATTCAATCTTTCATACCTGAAACTATAACCAGCGATAAAGATAATATTTATTTTATGAAAGATGATTGTATATATAAAAAATCAATAACTGATAACGACTCTTCACTTGGCGAAAAAATGGAAGTTGAAAATAACTTTGATTTTGAACTCGGTAGTTTAGGAGAAATAAATTCTATTTGCTATAAAGATAATTCACTTTTAATTGCTTCAACCTATTCAAACGGCAGTGCAATTTCCGAATACGAAATAGACGGAACAACGCTTTCCTATACCGGATTTTCCATTTCAAAGGGCAACACGGCTTATAACAGAATATCAAATACTGCAACCGATATTGAAAAGAACGGCGAATATATTGCGGTTATTGACGGAAATAAAATTTCAATCATCAACACCAAAGAAAAATCTTTCAAAAATATTCTTTTATCAGAATTTTCGTTCACCCCAACATATATTTCTCTCGGTAAAGAAAAATTGCTTGTTGCATCAAGCGATAATTATTGTTTCGTAGATTTAATAAAAAACGAGGAAACAAACCAACTTGAAACAACAATTTCCGAAGCGCAATCTTTAACAAATATTTTAGACGTTGTTTTTGCAAACAATAATTTTTATGCTTTAATAAACACGGATACCGATTCAATAGTTTATAAAATAAAAGACGATATAAAAGAAAGCGTATATACCGTAGAAGGTTTATATTCTACGTTTACAATTGACATAAAGGGCAACTTTATTTTTAACGAAGATAACGAAAGCAAAATTTTAACCGACCTTGTCGGAAACAAATTTTCCGTAAAAGACAATAAACTAAACGGATACAGTTTAGTTTTAGACGAAAGAATTGATGCAATAAACAACATTAAGTCTTTTGCCCTTGATTACGAAAGTGAAGAAATTTACTTTATATTAGAAAATGAAGAGGTTATTTTATATTCAACTGAATTTGACAATCAAACCATTTCAAAAATAGAAATAAACAGCGAATATAAAACGAGTGATAATATAGGAAAAGATATAGAAGAGTTAAAAGTTTATACGATTACTGAAAATGCGAACGCCTACAATATTAAAGTAGAGAACGGAAAAATAAACTTTATCGGTTACTACGAAGATTATAATATCGGAAAAAATGAATTCGTTTGTATCTATAACGCCCCTACCCCGTATGAAGATTTTTATATTCTTTCGGGATTTGATACCTTAAATAAAGAAATAACGCTACTTGTAAATAAATACTATTTAACAGAAAAAGAAGATTTTATTAAGGACGAAAATAATATAGTATACGTTTCAACGCCTGTTGATTTATACTATCTACCTATTATCAACGAAAACAGAGTATTTTCTTTACGTGAAGGAGAAAGCGTTGTAAGGCTTCCTTCAAACGTT
Source organism: Christensenellaceae bacterium (assembly GCA_045598745.1). Lineage (GTDB taxonomy): Bacteria > Bacillota > Clostridia > Christensenellales > Borkfalkiaceae > UBA1259. The sequence goes on along the minus strand of JAZLMT010000050.1, from coordinate 10,365 downwards.
AGTTTTGAAACAAAAAAAGAAATAACTATAAACGATTATATTTTTTACTACGGCGAAATTAAGTTAAACGATAAAACGTATAAAGCATATATTCCAAAAGATTTTACCGTTTTAATATTATCAAATGAATATATAAGAAAAACTTTTGTTTATAAAGACGTTCACAAAACTTCTCTTTTAACGGAAGACAATAAAGAAATTATTAAAATAAGCGAAGACGAAAAAGTTAAAGTTTTAGAAACACTTGAAACAAAAAGTTTAGTTGAATACGATTATAACGGGACAACTTATTGTGGGTATATAACAAACGAAGAAATAATTGAGCCAACCGACAACACGATAAAAATTGTTGTTTGCCTTGCATTTTTAACAGTCTGCGCATTTATAACAACGTTATACTTCGGTTTTTTAAGAAAGAATAATTGATAAAAACAAAAAAACTAAAGCAGTGCCTAGCACTGCTTTTTTATTCACTTATATAAACGTTTTCATCTTCACCGTTATTTAAGTATTCAAACTCACTATCGGTATCAAAATTATCGGCATTTTCTCTTGCGCAAAGTTTATTTATAGAAACTTCGTAAGCCGTCAAAGTCTTTATATCGTCATCGGAAAATCTTTTTTGATATTCTCTGCTTTGAATTCTACCTGATATTGCAATTTTATCACCTACTTCTAAATTCTTTGCAAATCTTGCGTTTCGCCCCCATGCGATACAAGGTATATAATCAGATTTATTATAAGAACGGTTAACCGCAATCAATATATCCGCAATCTCCCTATTAAACGGCGTCGTCCTATAAATCGGTTGTTTGCAAACGTAACCCTGAAGAACGATACAATTCGGATTTTGGTTTATACTTTCGTTAACAATCTCACGAATAAATACCGTTAACATCAATTTACTCTTTCCGTCAACAAGTTTATTATAACTTCTAAATTGACCGTATGCGCTGATAATAACACCTTTCTTCAGTTCTTTTTCAGAGATAAGCCTTTCCGAAACCGTAACCGGCAAAATATCGCCCTGCCCGGATAAACGTTTAACTAAAACGTTCATTTCGTAAAATCCTTCGCCGTAAACTTCGTGAGAGAACTCTGCATCACTGATAATTTCTCCACTTATAAATACTTTGTTGTTCCTTTCTAAATAATTGTTCATTATTTTGTTCTCCTATATATTAAACGTAACTTTTTTGTTTCCCGTTTGAATCAATCGTATAATTATCTTTATATATTAAATCGTAAACCGTCTTAAAGGTATATCCTTCGTTTTTAAGTGTAACTATAATATCCCGTAATGCTTCACTTGTATGCAAACCGTTATTATGGAACAAAACTATAGATCCGTTTTTTACCCTTTTTAATACTCTTTCTTTTATTTCGTTTGCAGATAAATCTTTCCAATCTAAACTGTCAACGTCCCATTGAATAGGATATAATTTTAATTCTTCGCACGTTTCAATAAGTAAATCGTTATAGTCGCCGAAAGGTGGTCTAAAAACCTTAACCTTTTTCCCCGTTATTTTTTCTATAGCAAGTTTAGAACTTTCAAGTTCTTTTATAATAGTTGATTTATCTAACTTGCTCATGTGCGGGTGCGTTTTAGAGTGTGTGCCTATCTCATGCCCACACTCATCAATCTTTTTTACGTATTCGGGATATTTCATCGTCCAAAATTCAACTGCAAAAAAAGTGCACTTAACCCCTTCTTCTTGCATGATTTTAAGAAGTTTATCGGTATATTGAACGCCCCATGCACAATCAAAAGAAATTGCTATCTCTTTGCTGTCTTTATCAACGCAATATATCGGCAGTTTTCTGTTTTTTGAAAAAACGTTAGTGCTTTTTGATAAAATTATAAAAATTATCAATAAAGTCAAGATAACCGAAAATATTGCAATAAGTTTTTTATTCTTTAATATTTTTTTCATTATTAATTTTACTTTCTTTATTCAAAAATATTTTGTTGTTTTTTTGTTGATTTTGTCTTTTTTTACCGAAAAAACAATCGCCTTTCTCTATATTAAAATGTATGAACAAAAAAGGCTTAATATTCATTTAAAACAAAAAAAGAGAGAACAAGTCGCTCTTCCCGTAGGGAAAGGCGACAACTAAATAAATCCGCAAGCGGATTTGTTATATTGCTTCGCAGTGATATTGCCTATCGGCAGTGAAATTCGCCTTTCGGCGAGCCAAGGATTTATTTAATATAACTTTGCGAAGAATAAATATAAGAACCTGTATAAGTAGAACCTTGTCTTTTTCTTCGCAAAATATCACTTTTAATCTTTGATTAAAAATATCACTGTTTGCACATCAAATAATATAACTTTACTTTTTTAACTTATTATGCTATAATTTAATTATGGGTGAAAGCGTTTTAAGAGAAAAATAATTAAAACTCAATTTTTTGCAAGACGAGTTTTTATTTACAAAAAACACTTTGATTTTTTATGCTTTCGTTATAATATACATGTTGATAAATTATAATTTGACGGAGACGAAGATATGAAACCGGATCCAAATAAAAAATATCCGATTCCGGGATATGAAAAAGAAATATATGTGAAACCGACAATCTCGAATCCCAACATCATCGTTGGCGATTTTACCTATAATGCGGATTCCGAATTTGAAAGCCACGTAACGCATTTTTATCCGTGGAGCAAAGACAAACTGATCATCGGTAAGTTCTGTCAAATCGCCTCGGGAGTTGAGTTTATGATGAACGACGCCAACCATCAAATGAGTGCGGTATCGACGTTCCCGTTTTATACGCTTGAAGGTTGGAATATGGAATCTCCGAAGACAGTTGATATGCCGTATAAAGGAGATACCGTCATTGGAAATGACGTGTGGATCGGGCAGAAAGCAGTGATACTTCCCGGCGTTCATATCGGTGACGGTGCTATTATCGGTGCGGGCAGTGTCGTCGGAAGCGAAGTTGAGCCGTACACGATCGTTGCGGGAAATCCTGCAAAGCCAATTCGAAAAAGGTTTGACGACGAACTGATTGCTTTATTGGAAAAATTCAAATGGTGGGATATGGATATCGATACGGTTAACAGTCTAATCCCTCTCCTGACAAGCAGCGACATTGAAAACGTCAAGATGGAACTGAAGAATAGAACTGATCGATAAATCATAATTTTTCGGGCTGTTGCCTAAAAACATTTTTCAAAAGTATAACACACTATACTTTGCAAGCAAAGTCGTGTAAAATATAACGATAAAATTAAAATGATAGCGAAAATTTTCGCTATCATTTTATTATGTTTCAAAAAATCCCTACGGGAAGAGCGGTAAAGTTCTCTCTTTTTTTGAATTTAATTTTTATTATTCGTTAGTTGGTTCTTCCGTAGCCGTTTCACCTTCCAAAATGGCTTCGCCGTCTTCGTCTTCTTTTGGTGAAATCGCAATCTTTGAAACGCAAGAATCTTCAATTCTCATTATTCTAACGCCCTGCGTATCTCTACCGATCTTGCTTATGTCTTGCGAAGCAACCCTAATAATCGTTCCTGCTGTTGTAATAACCATTATATCTTCTTCGGAATTTACAAATTTAAGGCTTACGAGTTTACCCGTCTTTTCGTTAAAGTTACCTGCTTTAACTCCCTTTCCGGAACGTTGTTGCAATCTGTAATCATCAACGTCTGAACGTTTGCCGTATCCGTTTTCGGTCATCGTGATAATTTCGCAATCTTCTTTAACAACGCACATATCAACAAGATAATCGTCATTACCTATTTCTAATCCTTTAACACCTTGCGTATCTCTGCCTGTAGGACGAACGTCTTTCTCACTGAATCTTATGCACTTACCTTCGTGTGAAGCCATTATGATTTCACTTTCGCCCGTAGTTAATTGAACGGAAATAAGTTCATCGCCTTCCAAAATACTTATAGCAATCTTACCTGTCTTTCTGATATTTGCAAATTCTGTCAAAGAAGTCTTTTTAATCAAGCCGTTCTTTGTTGCAAGAACCATAAACCCTTCGGTATCTTTCTTAAGCGGTAACATTGCGCAAACCTTTTCGTTTGGTGCAAGTTGTAAAAGATTTACTATTGCTCTGCCTCTTGCAGTTCTTTGTGCTTCAGGGATATAGAATCCTTTCATGCTGTAAACCTTACCCAAATCGGTAAAGAACAATATATCGTCGTGCGACGAGCAAACAAACATATTATCAATAAAGTCTTCTTCCTTCGGTTTGTGCGCCGTAACACCCCTTCCGCCACGATGTTGCGTTCTGTATTCGGAAACAGGCAATCTCTTAACGTATCCGAAGTGTGTTAAACTGATAACAACGTCTTCAACAGGAATAAGGTCTTCAATATCAATTTCACCGTAATCGTAACTGAGCTCCGTCTTTCTCGGTGAAGGATATCTACTCTTCATTTCAAGCATATCTGCTTTAATAATATCTTTAACTCTCGTTTCAGATGCCAAAATATCTTTTAAGTCGGCAATAAGTTTATCAAGTTCTTCAAGTTCTTCTTTAAGTTTTTCAACTTCCATAGCCGTCAATCTTTGAAGTCTCATTTCAAGGATTGCGTTTGCTTGTTTATCCGAAAGTTCAAAATTTGACATAAGTGCTTCAACGGCACTATTCTTATCGCTTGACTTTTTAATAACTTCTATAACTTCGTCAATATTAGCAAGTGCAATAACCAAACCTTTAACGATATGTTCTCTTTCCTCTGCCTTTGCCAAATCGTATTTAGTTCTTCTAATAATAACGGATTCTTGATGGGCTATATAATGTTGCAAAATTTCTTTAAGCGATAAAATCTTCGGTTCGCCGTCAACAAGTGCCAAAAGAATAATTCCGTCTTTAATTTGAAGGTTTGTGTGTTTATATAAAGTATTGAGAACAACTTGAGAATTTGCATCTTTTTTAAGTTCAATAACAATTCTCATACCGTGTCTATCCGACTCGTCACGAAGGTTAGAAATACCTTCAACACGCTTATCGTTAACCATTGAAGCGATAGACTTAATAAGTTCTTCTTTATTTACTTGATATGGGATTTCGGTTACGATAATTCTTTCTTTTCCGCTGGCGTCTTCTTCAATATCCGTTTTAGCACGGAGAACGAAACCGCCTTTACCTGTCTTATAGGCCTGCCTAATACCTGCTCTACCCATTAAAACACCACCCGTTGGATAATCAGGTGCAGGAATTATTTCCATAAGTTCTTCATCGGTAATATCAGGATTATCAATCATAGCCATACAGCCGTCTAAACACTCGCCAAGGTTATGTGGCGGAATATTAGTTGCCATACCAACGGCAATACCGTCAGAGCCGTTAACCAAAATATTAGGAAAACGTGAAGGTAAAACAACCGGTTGCATTTCCGTATCGTCAAAGTTAGGATAAAAGTCAACGGTGTCTTTATCAATTTCCCTAAGCATTTCGTTGGAAATCTTTGAAAGCCTTGCTTCTGTATATCTGTATGCAGCGGCAGAGTCGCCGTCAACAGAACCAAAGTTACCGTGTCCGTCAACAAGCGGAACGTTAATTGAAAAGTCTTGTGCAAGTCTAACTAACGCATCATAAACCGAGCTGTCGCCATGCGGGTGATATTTACCTAAAACTTCACCGACGATTTTAGCACATTTCTTATACGCCTTATCGGAAGTTAACCCCATATCGTGCATAGCGTAAAGTATACGCCTATGAACAGGCTTCATACCGTCTCTAACGTCAGGTATAGCACGTGAAACGTTAACAGCCATTGCATAAGCAATAAACGATTTTTTAACTTCGTTATTAACTTCCACGTTAATAAGTTTTGTCTTATTTAATTTCTCTTGGAATTCCGCCGTAAGTTCCGGATTAGAATCTCTCTTTGCCATAATTTCCTCCTATCCTATACGTCCAAATCAGTAACAAGTTTTGCGTTTTGTTCTATGAATTCTCTACGTAGTTCAGGATCTTCACCCATAAGTCTAACAAACGTTTCGTTTGCTTCAACAGCGTCATCCATAGTAACACGAAGCATAGTTCTGGTTTCAGGGTTCATTGTGGTTTCCCAAAGTTGCGTTGGATCCATTTCACCTAAACCTTTATATCTTTGAATATCACACTTACCTACTTCGGCAAGGTAATCTTCTAACTCTTTATCCGAATATAAATATTTATCATCTTTGCCCTTTGTAGCCTTATATAGTGGCGGTTGTGCAATATAAACGTGCCCCTTTTCTACGAGCGGTTTCATAAACCTAAAGAAGAACGTTAATAATAAAATTCTGATATGGCTTCCGTCAACGTCGGCATCGGTCATACAAATAATTCTGTCGTAACGGAGTTTGCTTTCATCAAACTCTTCCTTCATACCGGCACCGAAAGCAGTTATCATGGCACGAATTTCTTCGTTTTCCAAAACTCTGTTCATTCTTGCCTTTTCAACGTTCAATATCTTACCACGTAACGGAAGAATTGCTTGGAAGCGCCTATCTCTGCCTTGTTTTGCGCTACCGCCTGCTGAATCACCCTCAACAAGGAATATTTCACAAAAAGCAGGGTTTTTATCTGAACAATCTGCAAGTTTACCCGGAAGCGTTGTGCTTTCCAAAGCACCCTTTCTTCTCGTGCTTTCTCTTGCTAATCTTGCCGCTTCTCTTGCACGTTGAGCAGTTAAACATTTCATTAAAATAGTTCTGGCTTTATCAGGGTTTTCTTCAAGGAAGGTCCCAAAATATTCGTTCATTGCCTTGGTAACGTAATTTCTCATTTCACTGTTGCCGAGTTTTGTTTTCGTTTGACCTTCAAATTGCGGTTCGGTAAGTTTTACCGATACAACGGCAACGATACCTTCCCTGACGTCGTCCGAAGAAACTTTTTCATCGCCCTTAAATATATTTAACTTTTTACCGAAGTCGTTGATAATACGTGTTAAAGAGTTCTTAAACCCTTCAAGATGAGTTCCGCCTTCTTCGGTATTGATATTGTTTGCAAAAGCAAAAATAGTTTCGTTATAGGCATCAACGTATTGAAGAGCAACTTCAATTTCCGTATCGCCGTAAAAAACGTCAAAATAAATCGGCTTATCAAAGATTGCACCCTTGTTTTTAGATAAGTCTTCTACAAAGTGATAAATACCGCCTTCGTATAAGAATTCGTCGTGTTGTTCACGACCGGCACGCTTATCTTCCATAATAATCTTTAAGCCTTTATTTAAGTAAGCCAACTCACGAAGCCTGTTTTTAATTCTATCGTAATTAAAATCAAGCGTTTCAAATATCTCGCCGTCCGGTTGGAAAGTTACCCAAGTTCCCGTAAAATCAGCCTTACCGGTAATTTCCAATCTACCTTGCGGAATACCACGCTTATACATTTGTTCATACTTATTGCCGTTTTGATAAACTTCAACTTTAAGCCACGAAGAAAGCGCATTAACAACCGAAAGGCCAACGCCGTGAAGACCACCGGAGATTTTATATCCCCCACCGCCGAATTTTCCGCCTGCGTGAAGTTTGGTTAAAACAACTTCAACGGCAGAAACCTTTTCCGTGTGGTGAATAGCGGTAGGAATACCTCTACCGTTATCTTTAACAGTGCAAGAACCGTCAGGATTGATAATAACGGTTATAGTATTACAATATCCACTTAACGCCTCGTCAATAGAGTTATCAACTATTTCGTGAACCAAGTGGTGAAGACCACGTTCATCGGTAGAACCGATATACATACCAGGTCTTTTTCTAACAGGATCAAGCCCTTCTAAAACTTGAATTTCCCCTTCGCCGTAATTCCCTTTTACCTTGTTTTCTTCTTCCATTTAACAACCTCAAAAAATTATTTTTTTAGTTATAAAAATTATAACATACTTTGGTAAAAAATACAAGCCTTTTTTCAAAAATTAAAACTATTTATAGTTTTAAAGGAATAACCCCACCCATATAAGACGTTAAAACTTTTATTTTAGAAAAAATCAACGAAAAAAGGGGCTGCTTTCAGCCCCTTTTTTATCAAACATTTATTAAATTATTCTTCGGGTTTTTCCATTATTCTATCTAAAAGTTTTGTTTCAAAAGAAGCCAAGCCTTTTATTTGGCATTTTTTCGCCTCTTTATATCCCTTCTTGTAAAACATATCAAGAGTTTCACTGTTTTCGCCTATTAAGGCAAGATACGCCAATTTTATTCTGATATTTGTTAAACTGTTAACCTTGTTCAAATAGTTTTCCACTTCATACATCTTTTCGTCTGCTTTTTCGCTATCTTTTTTTATTGCACACTCGTTATAAAGCGAATCGCTTATAATAACCATGGCTATCGGCTTCGGAATATAATCGGAAAGTCCCAAAAGTCTTTCTTCTACTTTAACGGCGTTTTCAAAATCTTCTTTATCAAGATAGTAGTTATATCTTGCGTTAAGTAGATAGATAAAATACAAATCGTCTTCTGCAAGTTGCGGAAGATCAAAATAAAGCTTTTCGTCTATTTCGCAAGGTGTTTTACCTTTATACATTTCAGATTGTATTTTTAATAACGAGCACATAACCTTTGAAGTATCCGTTTTATGATTTATCGCATAAACTATTGCCCCATCGTTATAAACCCCGTCGGTAACGATAGGAAAAATATTCCACAAAAAATAATATGCGGAGATAGGCAAACACATTGAAAGCAAACAAAAAACAGGCAAATGAATTTTACCTATAAATATAAACGGAATAACCGAAAGAACCATTAAGATCAAACTTGCAAAAGGGCCGGCAAGCGTCATACTCTTTAATCTTTTTTCTATATTTTCTTGATACTTCGGAACGCTATCGGTATAACCCGCTTCGTTACCCATCATAGTCAAAGAAAACGTGAATTTATTTTTAACTTTTGTCCACTTAAAAAACCAAATGGTTACGGCAAGTATAAAAAAGCCGTTTTTCTTTCCTATAATTACGTGCCCTAACTCATGCAAAACAGCATTTATTAGTCCAAAAACTATTGCGCTTGCAATAAAATAACCAAAGACGGTTATAGCAGAATTATAAAAATATTTTTTACTGCATAACAATACCGTCATCAGCACCAAACCGAAAGCAATAACGTAGGTTATTATTGCATATATCCAACTTTTTCTTTTAGTCATATAAATTTTCCTTTATTAAAAATCCTTCTAAATTATCGTTATCGCTTGCCGTTATCTCGTGAATACCAAGATATGCCATAATATTTATAAGTAAAACAACTCCACCGGCAATAACGTTTGCCCTTTTTTCTTGAAGCCCGATAATATTTTTTCTATCTTCTATCTTCATAGAAAAAATTTTATCTTTTAACCGAATCAAATTATCTTTAGTTATAACGTAACCGTTAATTTTATCAGCGTCATACTCTTTTTCACCGATAAGCATTGAAGCAACGCTCGTTACCGTTCCTCCTATACCATACATTTTTGCCTTTGGCACTTCAAAATATTCTTTAATTTTTTCTAAAGTATATTCGTTTAATTTATTTTCGTTGTCGGAACAAATATCGTAAAGTTTAACCACACCAACGTCAAGGCTATGAGAGTAAACGGTTTTCCCGTCTTTTGAAACAGTTATCTCCGTGCTGGCACCGCCTATATCAACTATTCCGCCGTCTGCGCCATGAAGAACGCCTAAAAGCCCCAACTCAGCTTCCAAACTACCTGAAATGATTTTTACGTTTACACCTGTTTTTTCTTTAACCGATTTTATCAACAAATTACTGTTATCTGCTTTTCTTAATGCTTCCGTTCCAAATGCAAAAATTCTTTCGCACCCTTTTTCTCTTGCAAACAAAATAAAATAAACTATCGCATCAACCGTTTTGTTTATTGAATAAACAGAAAGCAACTTGCCGTCAAAGCCACCGGCAAGTTGCGTTATAATATTATTTTTATATGAAGTTTTATCTCCGTCTCTGATAAGCAAACGAACGGAATTAGAGCCAACGTCAATAACCCCAACCATAAACTAATCTATATCGTTCGGATCGGAATACCCTAATTTTCTTGCTTCTTGTTTAATATATTCCCACTCTCCGCAAGCATCTGCCCTTTCCTTTTCTTCTTCGGTTAAAGACTTATAATATGCAATCTGTTCTTTCAACTCGTCTATCCTATGAGAACGGACGGAAATTGAAACAAGGCCGTAAATCATAAAGCCGAAAAGAATAACGAATAGCAATACTGCGCCAAAAGTTATAGCAACAACTCTTTTTCTAAACTTTTCTTCCCCCATGATTTTCTCCTTTGTTTTTCTTTATTTTATTATAAGCCATAAAAACATATTTTGCAACAAAAAAATGAAAACTTTTTATATATAATATAAAACCCGCAAAAAAACCGATAATCATATACGCCCTAATTGACGGAAAATGATAGATATA
>JAZLMT010000049.1:0-12459 GCA_045598745.1 Christensenellaceae bacterium | reverse complement strand
AGAAGTTAAACTAATTTAATATGGGGTATAAATAAAACTTTTTATAAAAAACTTTGATTTAAATTACCGTTTGTAGTAAAATAAAAAAGAGGTAGAAAAATGATAAACGTTGCTATTGTTGGTTATGGTAATTTAGGTAGAGGTGTAGAACTTGCATCTTTAAAAGCAAGCGATATAAACCTAGTTGGGATTTTTTCAAGAAGAGATCCTAAAACGGTAAACGTTTTAACAAAAACGAAGGTGTATTCCGTTAGCGAGTTGAAAGAGTTTAAGGGTAAAATTGACGTGTTGATTTTATGCGGTGGTAGTGCAACCGATTTGCCGACCACGACTGCTGAATATCTAAAAGATTTTAACACCGTTGATTCTTTTGATACCCACGCAAAAATTCCGGAATATTTTAATAAATTAGATAAAATTGCAAAGGAAAACGATCATCTTAATGCAATAAGTATAGGTTGGGATCCGGGTGTGTTTTCTATGGCGCGTGCGCTTTTCTCTTCCGTTTTGTCTGACGGAACTGATTATACTTTTTGGGGTAAAGGCGTTTCGCAAGGTCATAGTGATGCAATCCGTAGAATTGACGGGGTAAAAAACGCTATACAATATACTATACCTAAAGAAGAAGTTATAAAAAGAATTAAAGACGGCGAAAGGCCAATTCTTACGGCAAGAGAAAAACATTTAAGAGAGTGTTTTGTCGTTCTTAAAGAAGGGGCAGACAGCAAAAAGGTTGAAAAGCAAATTAAAGAAATGCCAAACTATTTTGCCGATTACGATACAGTCGTTCACTTTATAAGCGAAGAAGAATTAAAGAAAAATCACTCACGCCTTCCACACGGCGGATTTGTTTTAAGAAGCGGTGAAACTACAAGCGAAAATTCACACATATTAGAATTATCACTTAAACTTGACTCTAACCCTGAATTTACAGGTAGCGTTTTACTTGCATTTTCACGTGCGGTATATAAAATGTATAAAGACGGAAAGAGAGGAACGGTTACAGCCCTTGATATTCCGCTATCATACTTATCACCTAAATCTAACGAAGAATTAAGAAAGAGTTTAGTATAATGCCACCGAAAAAAATGACGAAAAGGCAAAAACAAAAGGCCGTTAAAGAAGCGAAAAGTTTCTTCCTAAAACATAAAATTTTATCAATAGTTTTAGTTGTTGTTTTTGTTGCTTTAGCAGTTGGTTGCTATTTTGTTTTCTTAAAGGAAAATAAAAAAGAAGTTATCGGCGATATATCTTTTCACTTTATGTTTTTGGGAAACGATCACCCAGGTGACGCTATATACGTTAAAGCGGGTGATAACGATATTTTAATTGATGCCGGTAGCGAAACAAACAGTAAGGACGAAATTATTGATTATATAAACAAATATTGTTTGGATAATACTTTGGAATACGTTATTGCAACGCACGGTGACGCTGATCATATTGCTTGTTTTGCTTGCGACGGCGGAATTTTTGACAGTTATAAATGTTTAACTATAATAGACTTTCCAAAGACTACAAAAACAACCAATATGTATAACGATTACGTAGAGGATAGAGATAAAGAAGTTTTGAATACGCAAAATTCTCATCACTATACTGCGCTTGATTGTTATAATAACGTAAACGGTGGTAAAAGAGTTTACGAACTTTCAGAAAGCGTTTCAATGGAAATTCTTTATAATTATTATTACGATCATAATACAAGTAATGAAAACAATTATTCCGTTTGCATAATGTTTCATCACGGTGACAGAGATTTCTTGTTTACGGGTGACCTTGAAAAAGAAGGGGAAGAGAAACTTGTAGAGAATAACGTTTTGGGCAAAGTTGAATTATATAAAGCAGGGCATCACGGTTCAAAATCGTCTTCTTCAAGTTGTTTATTAGACAAGATAAATCCGAGTATATGCGTAGTTGATTGTGTTGCCGATGACGGTAGTTATTTCTTCCCGCATCAAGATTTTATAGACAGAATAAGTTCGTATACTTCTAAAGTATACGTTCCTGCGGTTGCAAACGGTGAATATACAAACGGCAACGAATTTGCTTTACTTAACGGCAATATCAAGGTTATATCTAAAAAAGAAGGCGTAACGGTAGAGTGTTCAAATAACAACACTCTTTTAAAAGATACTTCTTGGTTTAAAAACGAAAGAAATATTCCGTCTTCTTGGAGATAAATTAAAATTGAATAAAAACTAAAAGCCTCCGTATACTAAATTAAGAACGGAGGTTTTTTTATGCGTGATACGGGTATTATCAGAAGAATTGACGAGCTTGGAAGAATAGTTGTTCCTAAAGAAATAAGAAAGACGATAAGAATCAGAGAAGGCGATCCGCTTGAAATATTCATGGATGATGGTGAAATTGTATTAAAAAAGTATTCACCGTTAAAAAACGTGTTAGAGATTGCAAGTAGCGTGTGTGATTCAATATATGAACAAACGGAGAGAATAGCGGTTGTTACCGATAACGACGAAATAGTTTGTTTTTCAAAAAACAAAAATAAAGATTTAATCGGTGGTAAGATTTCGGCAAGTTTAGGAAAAATAATCAAGGATAGAAAAAGCGTAATTTTAGTAAAAAAAGACGGCGGGGAGATTATTGATATAGTAAACAATGCCGACTTAAAAGTTGAAAGCCAAATTATTATTCCTATTATAGCGAACGGAGATGTTTTCGGTTCTTTAATAGTTTATTCTCTAAAAGAAGACGATAAAATCAGTGAAGACGATATTTCGCTTTGCAGATTATCGGTAAATATTATTTCAAAGTATTTTGAGTAATATTTATACATATGCAAAAAGAAGTTTATAAGGGTTCGTTTTTTCTTGGCGTCGGGGCTTTTTTATCAAAGGTTATAGGTGCCGTTTACAGAATACCGCTATTAAATATTATAACGGCAGAAGGGGTTGGACTATATCAAATGGTCTTTCCCTTATATTGCATTTTGCTTGACTTTGCCGGTAGCGGTGCCCCTAATGCTATAGCCAAACTCATTTCCGGAAACGGAAATATAAATGCGGAAATCAATTCTTATAAATATTTAAAAGCAAGCCTAAAACTACTATGTATTTTGGGGCTTGTTTTTTCTGCTTTAATGCTTATTTTATCATATCCGTTAGCACTGCTTCAGGGTAATAGCAATTCTTTTTTCGGATACGTTTGCTTGTGCCCGGCTGTTTTTTTGGTGTCTATTATATGTGCTTTTCGTGGATATTTTCAAGGCAAAATGAATATGGTCCCAACGGCTGTGTCGCAAATAATAGAGCAGATTATAAAACTTTTATTCGGGCTTTTGTTAACGTATATTTTAATGCCTAATATAACGCTTGCCGTTGGGGGCGCAACGCTATCCGTAACTATTTCGGAAATGATTTGTTTATTGTATTTGTATGTTACGTATAAAAAGCAAAAAAATAACGTTATCAAGATAGATATTGAAAAAGAAGAAAAAAAGAAACTTTATAGGGAGATTATAAAGTATACGATTCCATTTACTTTGGTGGGAATAATGATTCCGCTTTCAAATTTTATTGATAGTTTTTATATCGTTAATATTCTAAAAGGGTATATGGAAAACGCAACTTCAATGTATGGGCTGTTTTCAGGTGCCGTTTTAACCGTTATAGGCGTTCCCGTTGCTATATGTTACGGAATTTCGGTAACGGCAATTCCGATAATTTCAAAAGAAAAAGAACAGGATAAAAAAATCAAGTCGGTAAATAAAGTGCTTTTATTAACTTTGGTTATTTCTCTTGTTTTTTCAGTGTGCTGTTTTATACTTGCAAACTTTTCAACCGATATTTTGTATAGAAGAATGCCCGAAACGGAAAAGCAAATAACGGCAAAACTTATAAAGATTTGTTCTGTGAACGTTGTTTTTTTATCGTTACTTCAAACGCAAAATGCAATTATAATCACAATGGGCAAAAAATATTTTCCGCTATTTAGCATGGGAATAGGAATAATAATCAAGTCGGCGATTTCAATTCCGCTATTGTTTAATGAAAAAATCAATATAGAAGGTGTAGCATACGGGTTAATTGCTTGCTATTTTTTTGTTAATATTGTAAACTTAATTTGTATAAAAGGTTTATTAAAAAGATGCAAGTTAAAAGTATCAAAATCGGCGAATACGTAGCCCAAAATAATATTTTTTTAGCACCGATGGCAAGTTATACAGACTATCCGTTTAGAAATTTATGTATAAAACTCGGTGCAGGTTTAACTTTTACGGAGTTGGTTTCCGCAAAAGGAATTTGCTATAAAAGCCGTGGCAACGCTCGGCTTTTATATTCGGGTGAAGATTATGATAAAACTGTCGTTCAAATTTTCGGCAGTGAAGAAGATATATGCCGTTCGGCTTGCGAAAGCGAAGAACTTAATCAATTTAAAATTGTTGATATAAATATGGGTTGCCCCGTTCCGAAAGTTTATAAAAACGGAGACGGCTCGGCACTTTTAAAAGATATACATAAGGCAGAAAAAATCGTTCGTGAGTGCGTTAAAAGTGGAAAAATAATAACGGTTAAAATAAGAACGGGCTTAAAAAAGGGGGACGATTTTGCATCAGACTTTGCAAAAATGGCAGAGGATAGCGGTGCAAAACTTGTAACTATTCACGGGCGTGTAAGAGAAGATTATTATTCCGGCGAGCCGGATTTTGACGCTATATACAGGGCAAAAAAGTCGGTGTCTATTCCGGTTATAGCAAACGGTGGAATTTTTACCGAAGGAGATGCTGATAAAATGATGGATAGAACGGGGGCAGACGGGATAATGCTCGCACGTGGCGCAGTTGCGAATCCGCTTTTGTTTTCAACGCTTTTAGGAAATGAAACGAAGATGACGATGAAAGATTTTATCTTGGAACTTTTGGAAAGCGAGAGAGAAATCAAGGGCGAAAAAAGGGGCGCAATAGAATTTAGAAAATTCCCTGCATATATATTCCGTGGTATGCAAAACATTAAAGAAGTTAAAATGGCTATTCTAAAGAGTGAAAGTATAGCTGAAATAATGGAATTGATAAAAACAAATCTTTAACAAAAAAAGCCAAAGCAAAATAGAATAATATAGATGTTTTGCGAGGTGGCTATGAAGGTTTGTGCCGTAACGGAAGATTCACTTAATAAAGTATGGCAAGAAGATTTTGAAAAGATAGGAAATCCGGATATAATCGTTTTCGGCTTTAACGGTTTGGGGCTTGTCAGTTATAAAAAAGAGCTTTCGGGTGAAACTGAATATTTTTCTGATTTAGCGAAACTTTCAAAACAACTTTCGTCGGTTGTTATTTGTGGTTGTGATACTGATACCTACGGCGTTTTTCGTCACTCGTGCGTTATATCGGACTCCGGAAAAATTCTCGGCGTTTCCGATATGTTATATTCGGTAGAAAACAGTGAATACGCACCGGGTGGTAATTTAAGGGTTTATCAAACTTCAAAGGGAAGAATAGGGCTTGTTGTCGGTGAAGATTTGTTTTTTTCAGACGTTGTAAGCACGCTTTCCGTATGCGATGCAGAATTTATAGTTTGCATATTCAAAGAGATAGACAGCAATATGCCGACGGTTGTTGCAAGGGCGCTTTCATATTGTAACGGGGTAGATATAATGCTGGTTTCTAAAAATCAGTTTTGTTATACGGAAGCAAGTGGGAAAATAAAGATTTTTTCACGTTCAAACATAGTAAAAACGGAAAGTGATTTTAATAAAGAATATAAACTATTGTCTTTCAGAAAAAGAAGGGCAAAAAACACATAGGAGAGAATATGGCATTAAACGTTGTTTTGGTTGAACCGGAAATACCGCAAAACGCAGGAAATATTGCAAGAACGTGTGCTTGCACCGGTTGTGTTTTACATATGGTTAGACCGTTAGGGTTTGAAGTTACGGACAAGTATTTGAAAAGAGCGGGATTAGATTACTGGGATAAAGTAGAAATATATTATTACGACAGTATAGAAGAAGTTATGGAAAAATATTATAACGGAAATAATTTTTGGTTTTATTCTACGAAATCAAAGATAGTTCATTCTGATGCGAAATACAAAGACGGAGATTTTTTGGTTTTCGGTAAAGAAACGAAAGGGTTACCTGAAGATTTACTTAAGAAACACTATAGTGAATGCGTAAGAATACCTATGTGGGGTGAACTTCGCTCGTTAAATCTGTCAAATTCGGTATGTGTTGGCGTTTATGAAGCGTTGAGACAATTAGGGTATCCGGAATTTAAAACGAGGGGAGAAATTCCAAAAAGATAAAAAGTAGTGTTATTTATTTGACTAAACAGTGAAAAATTTAGTAAAATGAATAAAAGACGAAAATTACTTAAGGAAAAGTTTATGAGTTCAACTATTTATTACAATATATTCTTTATGCTCGGCGGAATTGCAATAATGATGTTCGGTATGAAATACATGGGTTCAAATCTTGAACAGGTTGCCGGCAACAATATGAAGAATATGTTAAGTAAGATGACGAATAATCGTTTTGCTGGTGTAGGGGTTGGCGCCGGTGTTACGGCAATTATCAACAGTTCCACCGCAACGACGGTTATGCTTGTCGGTTTCGTTAACGTTGGGCTTATGACGCTTACTCAAGCGACTGCCGTTATTATGGGTGCAAATATCGGAACAACCATAACGGCACAAATTTTATCTTTATCCGGAACTGGTGCTATTGATATAAATGCTATTGCGGCACTTATTTGTGCTTCAGGTATGATTACTACAATGGTAACCAAGAAAGACAGAGTAAAGAAAATCGGTTATATTCTTATCGGTATCGGTATGATTTTTATCGGTTTAAAAATTATGAGCAAATCCGTAAATGAAATTATTTATATTGATAACGAACATACGGAATTAAGTCCGTTTTTTGAAAAAGTTTTCCAAAATGAAAACGTTTTTCCGCTTTTATTGATTTTAATAGGTATTGTATTTACTGCTTTGATTCAAAGTTCTGCAGCAATCACGGGTATTTTAATTGCCTTGGGTTCTGCTATTAACTTTAGAACGGCAGTTTTTATTATATTAGGCTCAAATATAGGAACTTGTATCACTTCAATTATATCTTCAATAGGGACAAATACAAACGCAAAAAGAACTGCTATAATTCACTTATTATTCAATCTTTTCGGTTGTATAATTTGTATTGTTCCTATATGGATATGGACGACGGATATAGGCAATTTTATGTCAAGTATAAGTGGTGGTTCAATGGAAAGAATGATAGCAAATTTCCACACTTTCTTTAACTTGCTAACTACGGTTATATTGCTTCCGTTTACAAAACAATTAGTCGTTTTGGCGGAAAAAATTATTCCAAGCAAAAACAATGCTCAAGAAGATAAACACAGACTTACGTTTATTGATGACAGATTGCTTGAAACTCCGCCTATTGCCGTTGCGAACACAAAGAAAGAAATCATTAAAATGGCCGGCATTGCAAAAGAAAATATTGATCTTGCGATGGGTATGCTTTTAGATACAAGCGTTGATAATAAAGAGCTTTTGCATGATAACGAAGATGCACTTAACTTCTTAAACAAGAGTATAACTTCATATCTTACCAAGATAATGGCAAAAGAAATTTCAAGAAAAGACGAAAATATGATAGGTTCTTTCTATCACGTTGTAACCGACCTTGAACGTGTAGGCGACTATGCGGAAAATATTTTGGAATATTCCGAAAGATTGCGTGGCGCGAATATAGATTTTTCTGATGAAGCAAAAAAAGAATTAAAAAACGTTATTGATACCGTTGATGCACTTCACGATAAATGCGTATATACTTTTGAAAAGTCAGTTGATACCGAACTTAAAGAAATTGACAGATTAGAAGAAATTGTAGACCAAGCTACAGTTACGTTAGAAGGTAAACATATTGAAAGATTAAGAAACGGAAATTGCACGCCGGAACTCGGTTCAATATATCTTCAAACCGTTTCAAATTTAGAGCGTGTAGGCGACCACTTAACGAATATAGCGTTTAGTATATTAAATTATGAAAAGAGTTATACTTATACAAATAAAGATAAGGTAAATCTTTCGTAACAATATAAATATTAAATAAAATTTCGGAGGAAATTATGAATAAAAAGACAATTAAAGACATTGAAGTTAAAGGTAAAAGATGTTTAGTCAGAGTTGATTTTAACGTCCCTATGAAAGACGGCGTTATTACTGACGAAACACGTATTAACGGGGCACTCCCAACCATTAAGTATTTAATGGAAAACGGTGCAAAAGTAATTCTTTGCTCACACATGGGTAAGCCACACAATATCTTTACAGAAGGCTTTAGCTTAAACAAAAAGGAAAAGAAGGCCTTAGAAGCTCTTCCTGAAAACGAACAAGCAGCTGCTAAAGCAGAATTCTTAAAGAAGGCATTAAAGGATAAAGAAAAGTTCACTCTCCGTCCTGTTGCTGAAAGGCTTTCTGAAAAACTCGGTAAGAAAGTTACGTTTGCAACCGACGTTGTAGGTGCATCTGCAGACGAAGCAGTTAAGAATATCAAAGCCGGTGAAGTTGTTCTTCTTGAAAATACACGTTTTGAAGCAGGTGAAGAAAAGAGAGACGAAGCACTTTGCAAAAAGTTAGCATCATATTGCGATGTTTACGTTAACGATGCTTTCGGAACGGCACACCGTTCACATGCAACTACTGCTGCTATCGTTGAATACGGATTTGTAAAAGATGCCGTTTGCGGTTTCTTAATTGAAAAGGAACTTGCAGTTATGGCAAATGCTTTGGAAAATCCTGTTAGACCTTTCGTTGCTATTTTAGGCGGTGCAAAGGTTGCCGATAAATTGAACGTTATTTCTAATCTTTTAGAAAAGTGCGATACACTTATTATCGGTGGCGGTATGGCATATACTTTCTTGAAAGTTCAAGGTTACGAAGTCGGTAACGCTCTCGTTGATAACGAAAAACTTGACTACTGTAAGGAAATGATGGAAAAGGCAAAGAAACTCGGTAAGAATTTCTATTTACCTGTAGACGTTGTAACGGCAAAAGCTTTCCCTGATCCTATTGATAAACCAATTGATACTGAAATTCATACAATAAACGATATTCCGGAAGGCGTTGAACCTATGGATATCGGTCCGAAGACAAGAGAAATGTATAAAGAAGCCGTTGCAAATGCAAAGACGGTTATTTGGAACGGGCCTATGGGTGTTAGTGAAAATCCAAGTTTGGCAAACGGAACTATTGCAGTTGCTAAAGCTTTGGCAGAAGCAAAAGATGCAACAACGATTATCGGTGGTGGCGATTCGGCTGCCGCTGTAACAAATTTAGGTTTTGCTGATAAGATGACGCATATTTCAACAGGTGGCGGTGCTTCACTTGAATTGTTTGAAGGCAAGAAGCTTCCTGGTATTGAATGCTTAAACGAAAAAAACTAATTTATTAGGAGATACTTAAATGAGAAAGCCAATTATTGCAGGAAACTGGAAAATGAACAAGACGGCTAAAGAAGCCGTAGAATTAATAAACGAATTAAAACCTTTGGTTGCAAAATCAAAGCCGGAAGTTGTTGTATGCGTTCCATACACGGATTTATGGGCAGTTAAAGAAGCAATCAACGGCTCAAAGATTCATCTTGGTGCTGAAAACGTTGCATGGGCAGATAACGGTGCTTTCACCGGAGAAATTTCTGCAGATATGCTTAAAGAAATCGGCGTTGAATACGTAATTATCGGTCATAGCGAAAGAAGGCAATATTTTGGTGAAACCGATGCGAGCGTTAACGCAAGGCTTAAACAAGCATTAAAGAAAGAATTAAAGCCTATCGTTTGCGTTGGTGAAACGCTTACGGATAGAGAAAAGAACAAGACGAAGAAAGTTCTTAAGAAACAAGTTCTTGAAGGTTTTGCCGATATTACGGCTGAAGATTTTGCTAATATCGTTATCGCATACGAACCTGTTTGGGCTATCGGCACAGGTAAGACGGCAACGGCTGAAGATGCAAATTCTACAATAGGATATATCAGAAGCCTTGTTAAGAAGACTTGGGGTGCAGAAGTTGCAAAGGCACTTCGTATTCAATACGGCGGAAGCATGAAACCTGCTAATGCAAAGGAACTTATGGCAACAAAGAATATTGACGGTGGCTTAATAGGTGGCGCTGCATTAAAGGCAAACGACTTCGCTCAAATAGTTAATTATAAAGACTAATTGAATAATAAAATAAACTCCGTAGACAATTCTACGGAGTTTTTATTTTAAATATTATTTATATAGCGATAGATACTAAATTATTTTTTATAGATAATTTCACCGTTTCGCATTGTTAAAAGAATTTCAAAATTATTATTCATAACGGCAAAATCAGCATTTTTACCTAATTTGATTGAGCCGATTTCTTTATCTAATTTTAAATTTTTTGCAGGGTTTATCGTAGCAAAATCAATGGCATCAAGGAAAGGGACGTTACAAGATAAAACGAGATTTTTAATTGCATCGTTCATTTTAAGGATAGAACCGGCAAGTGTTCCGTCTTTCAATCTTGCTTCACCGTTTTTAACGTAAACTTCTTGTCCACCGAGTTCACTTATTCCGTCTTTTAAGTGTTTTGCTCTCATAGAATCGGTAATTAAAGTGAATTTGTCGTGTGGCTTATTTTTTATCAAAAGTTTTATTGCCGGTATTGATAGGTGAATAAGGTCGCATATTGCTTCACAATTCAAACTGTCAAACAGCATAGCAGAACCAACCGTTCCAACTTCTCTATGGTGTAAACCTTTTTGTGCGTTATACGTGTGCGTAATATTTGAAAGCCCGTATTTAATTGCCTTTTCAATATCGTTATATCCGCTATCGGTGTGGCCGGCACTTGCAACGATTCCGTTTTTGCTTAAGTATTCAATCAATTCCAAAGCGCCGTCTGCTTCAGGGGCAAGCGATACTATTTTGATTGAATTTCCGGATTTTTCGTTGTATTCTTTAAGCGTTTCAACCGTAGGCTTTTGAACGTATTCAATAGGTTGTGCACCAACGTGTTTTGAAGATATAAACGGCCCTTCTAAATGAACGCCTAAAAGGGAAGCCCCTTCGCTAACGTTTTCCTTTCTGTATTCTTTAACAGCCGAAAGTGCTTTGGAAATATTTTCGGGTGATTGCGTCATTGTGGTTGCCAAAAATCCCGTTGTTCCTTCTTTAGCAATAGCACAAGAAATATTTTTTAGTGCTTCTTTTGTTCCGTCCATAGCATCAGAGCCGAAAGCCCCGTGTATATGTTCGTCAATAAATCCCGGAAGAATAACGGCATCACTGTCAATTTTAATTTCTTCCGTTATTTTGTTTTCGTTTCCGATATAGGCAATTTTGCCGTTTTCAATACCAACGTTTGCGGTTAAAATTCCTTGACCTTCAACGTAAACTTTTTTATTTATAAAACCTTTCATATGGTCACCGTGTCTTTATAGCGTTTTGTCTTCTTTAATAGATTGTGCGTATTCAGTTGGGGACATAGACGTAGAAGACTTAAATAATCTGCTGAAATAATAAATAGAATTAAAGCCAAGCATATCTGAAATCTCACTAACGGTGTATCTACCCGAAACCAAAAGTTCTTTTGCCTTATCTATTTTCATATTTATATAATAATTGATAAGGGAAGAGCCCGTTTTGTTTTTAAACTGCATTTTAATGTAGCTCTTTGAATATCCGAGTTTTAAGGACATTTCGTCAAGATTGACTTTTTCGCCCTTTTCTAATTTTTCGTTTAATATGCCGATAATAACGTCAATAAATTTTCCGTATTTAACACTCTTTATATTAGAAGTCTTTTGTTCGTTGCTTTCCGTTTTGCGAATTAAAGAAATAAGCAAAAGTTCAATAGAATTTTTAATAACTTGGTCACTTGCATAAGGCGGGGTTGAACTTCTGTTCATTTTTTGAAGATAAATTTCGTTTAATTGGTCGGTAAACGAGTGTTTTGCTTCATAGATTAAAGAGTTTAATTGAAGTTTATCTTCATCTTTTAAATCGTGAACGCAATCGCAAAGCCTAAATAAATCTTTGTTTTTGCAATCAAACGTAAATATAACAGAATTTGCAAAAGAATCAGTCGTATAAATAGTGTGTTGAATATTCGGTTTATGCAAAAAACAGTTGCCTTGTGATAGGGTATATTCCTTTTCACCGTCAACGATAGTTGCTTTTCCGCTGTCAATATATACTAATTCCCAAAAGTCGTGCTTTTCGCCTTCAAATCTAAATCTTTTCGGGTATTTGAAGTAGTGAATAGTGTATATTGACGGAATAGAAATAGTGTCGTTTAACAAATTCTTTTTAAAATTTAAACCTATTTTTTCCATAGTTAAATAATACAATAAATTTAAACATTTTGCAAGTAAATTAAAACAAATTGTCTTTTTGTGCAAACGATTATATTTTTTTTGTAAATAGATAATTTATAAAATATAGTATAATAAAAATACGGAGAGAT
>JAZLMT010000048.1:0-9894 GCA_045598745.1 Christensenellaceae bacterium | reverse complement strand
CTAGACCCGTCAAAAGAAGGTTATGTTTTTAACGGTTGGTATTATGGTGAAACAAAAATAGAAAATAAAAAGTTTTTTCCTTTGGAAGATGTTTCCCTAGAAGCCAAATGGATACTTCCATCTTATAGTATAACGTATAATCTTAACGGTGGAACTATAGAAACGGATAACCCGACAACTTTCAATATTGAAAGCGGATTTATTACCTTAAACGAGCCGACAAGAGAAGGGTATACTTTTTTAGGTTGGTTTTGCGGTGAAGAAAAAGTTGAAGTGATAAACAGCAATATAAAAAAAGATATAGTGCTTGATGCAAGGTGGGAGATAATCAATTATAGCATTGAATATGACCTAAACGGTGGCGAACTTACGAATAAAGAAACAAGTTATAATATAGAAAGTGAAAAAGTTATATTTAGCGAACCGACAAAATCAAACAGTTTATTTTTAGGTTGGGCTTTAAACGGTAATCCGATAACAAGCATAGAAAAAGGTTCAATCGGAAATAAATTGATAACTGCAGTTTGGTATGATAACGTTTTTATATTAGAAGAAAATACAATAATAGGCGTATCTGATAAAGTAAAAGAGATGGAGAATATAGATATTGCAAAAATTGTGTTTGATAAAGAAATAACGGAAATAGGAGATCGGGCATTTGTTTCACTTGTAAAACTTAAGAGTATAGTTTTTGGCAATAGTATCCAAACCATAGGAGAAAGTGCTTTTGATAATTGCACTTCGCTTGATACAATAAATATCGGTAAAAATTTATCTGAAATAGGTAGTTTGGCTTTTGATAATTGTTTTTCACTTGCAAACATAGTAGTTGATGAAGATAATCAAAGTTTTAAAGCGGTAAATAACGATTTATATTCTTTTGATAAAAAAGAATTGATTTTATATGCGTTAGGTAAAATAGAAGCAACTTATAATGTTCCCGAAACAGTAGAGAAAATACATGATTTTGCCTTTAAAAATGCAATTTCACTTGAAAGTTTGTTCATTGGAAGTAAAGTTAAAAACATAGGCGAAAAATTCGTTCAAAACTGTGAAAACCTAAAAGAAATTTTTTATAACGGAACTAAAGAAGATTGGATAAAAATAAATCAAACGGATTGCAGTGAGTTTGATTGCTCAACTTCGTTTACTGTTCATTGCGTAAACGTAGATATTATTTATGATAACGGAATATTATCGTTTAATAATCTGCTTTTAGCCGATTATGATTTTATGGGAAATATAGAGATAGAAAACGACCTTTATTATACCGTATATTGTTTTTCGGAAGATAATGTTGCTAAAATTTTTGATAATAATGATGTTTTAATAGAAGAATCGTCTTGGATAAAGATAGGAGAAGATATTTTTATCTCGTATTTATTTGATTATTATATTCTTGCTTTAAGTCAATAACAATTTTAAATTTTAAAATTAAAAAAGGCACCACAAAGTTTATAACTTTTGCGGTGCCTTTTTAAATGTTTTTAATCAAATAGTTTTATAAGTGAAGTTATAACCATTTCACGCATGGCATCGTAGTCAATATATTCGTGTTTATCAAAAACGTATTCATGGCAGAAAGATTGAACGATATTCATAGCGAAGTGAATTTTTTCCGTTATATTTTCAAGGCTTATGTTTAACGACAGCAACTTTTCTTTAATCTTTTCGGTTATATTGTCTTCAAGTGCAATAAATTCCATATTAACGGCTTCGTCCGTATGTGTTAAAGAGTGAAGCGCCTCGTGAATCTTTGCGTTCTTTTTGTGCGTTTTTATCGTTAAGTCAAGTATGTTCGGTATAAGAACGGAAAAATCAATGGGTGAAGTTAGTTTATCCAAAAGTTTTAAAAGCGGTTCAAAAACGTTGTTGATATACTTTTCAAGTATGCAAATCAAAATATCACGCTTATCTTGAAAATAACCGTATACTATACCCGTTGAAACACCTGCTTTTTTTGCAATTTCCGCAGTGTTTGTGCCGTAGTAGCCCACTTCGGAAAATAAGATATAACTTGCTTCAATTATTTTTTTCTTTTTTTCAATAGAGCGTTCCTGCCTTGGAACTCTAACGGAATTTTTCATGTTTTTATTATACAATAAAAAATAAATAAAAACAATATATTTTTATAAAATATGAAAAAAATTTCATATTATCAATTGACAAACATATAATATAATGTTAATATATTAAATGAAAAGATGAAATAAGTTTCACATTTGATATTATACAAAAGAGTTGGAGATAAAATGAGAAAGACATTGGATTTGTTTTCAATCGGAGAGAGCGGAACGGTAAAAAAAGTTTCGGGTGAAAGCAGAATAAAAAGGCGTTTGTTTGATATGGGTATAACGCCGGGTATTGAAATTTATTTAAGAAAAAAAGCTCCGCTTGGCGATCCTATAGAGATTCTACTTCGTGGGTATGAATTAACGCTTAGAAAGAGTGAAGCCGTTTTGGTTGAAATGGAGACGAATTAGCATGAAAAAGTTTGCTTTGGTAGGTAACCCAAATTGTGGTAAAACAACTCTTTTTAACAGTTTAACGGGTTCAACGGCGCACGTTGGAAATTGGGCAGGGGTAACCGTTGATAAAAGAGAAGGTGTTTATAAAAAGTGTGAAGAGCCTATTGCTATAGTAGACCTTCCGGGGATATATTCTCTTTCCCCGTATACGCCTGAAGAAGTTATTGCAAGAAATTTTATTATTGACGAAAAACCTGATTGCCTTATAAACATTGTTGATGCAACTAATTTAGAAAGAAATTTATATTTGACAACGCAAATTTTGGAAATTGACGTTCCGATAGTAATAGCACTCAATATGATTGATGCCGTTGAAAAACGTGGTGACCATATTGATGCAAAACTTCTTGAAGAAAAACTCGGCGTTCCAGTTGTAACCATTTCTGCCTTAAAATCTACGGGGTTAGATAAGCTTATGGAAAGGGGCTTTAATACTTCAAAGGTGGAGAGAAATGGCAGAACGGTTATTGAAGATACCGAATTAAAGCACTTGGTTGGCGACTTAACCATTGCACTTTCCGGTCAAGGGGTAGATAATCCCGTATTCCACGCCGTTAAACTTGCAGAGCTTGACGATTTGGAAGTTTTAATGCACAAAGATACCGTTAAAATGGTTGACGCTTTTAAAAAGGAAAATTTAAGCGAAACTTTTGGCGACGACTTTGAAGCGTTAATAGCAGATGCAAGATATAAGTATATAACGAGATATTTTTCACCTGCGCTAAAGAGAAAAAACGAAGATAAATTTATCGTTACGCCTTCGGATAAGGCGGATAGAATTTTAACGCATAAAATATGGAGTATCCCGATTTTCTTATTGATAATTTTTGCGATATTCCATTTAACTTTCGGTGAAGACTTTTTATTTTTAGGTTCAATTTTTAATTTTAGAAATCTTAAAGAATTGGGATATAATACGGACATGTTTTCCGTAAAACTTTTAGGCACGCTGTATGACGGAAAGATTTCTTCGCCGGGTGTGTTCTTAAGCAATTTGGTTAACCTGTTTACAGGTGAACTTACCGACGTTATTAGGGGCTGGCTTCAAAATACGACTTGGATAAAAGGTTTGGTATGCGACGGAATACTCGGTGGCGTTTTCGCTATTATCGGGTTTTTACCGCAAATACTTGTTTTATTCCTTTTGTTCTCAATTTTGGAAGACTCCGGTTATATGGCAAGAATAGCGTTTATTCTTGATAGAATATTAAGAAAGTTCGGTTTGTCGGGTAGAGCGTTTTTGCCTATGATTATGGGCTTTGGCTGTTCCGTTCCCGCAATGATAAATACAAGAACGTTATCTGACGAAAAGGAAAAAATCGCAACCGTTAGGGTTATTCCGTTTTTCAGTTGCGGTGCAAAACTTCCTATATTGACTGCCGTTGCCGGTGCTATAATAAAAGGAACGGGCAGTGCAGATTTGATAACATATTCAATGTATTTGCTTGGAATAATAACGGCTTTCTTTTGCGTTGTATTTATGCGTTCTACAACACTTAAAGGTGAAGCACCACCGTTTATTATGGAACTTCCCGCATATCATAAACCGCAATTTAAGAACTTGATGGTTTTAATATGGGATAAGGCTGAACATTTTATTAAAAAAGCGTTTACAATCATTTTGGCTTCAACGATAGTCGTTTGGTTTTTAATGCACTTTACTTTTGATTGGACTTACGTTGAAAACGACGTTAGTAACAGTATTTTAGCGAATATAGGAAAGCTTATTCTTCCGATATTCACGCCACTCGGCTTCGGTTCGCAGTTAAAAGCGGAAGGTTGGGTGTTTATCGTTTGCGCACTATGCGGGCTTATTGCAAAAGAAAACGTTGTAGCCGTTATGGGAACGATAGCTTCAATTTTCGTGGGAACAAGCTTGGTCGGTGGCTCTTCTTACGTTTCTGTTATGCAAGAAATAACAGGTATAACGATTCCGGCACTTTTGGCGTTTATCGTTTTTAATATGACGACTATACCTTGTTCTGCAACGGTTGCCACGGCAAAAGGCGAAATGCCAAGTAAAAAACTTTTTAGGGGAACTATTATTTTTTGGGTAGTTGTTTCGTTTATAGTTTCTTCAATGGTATATACGATAGGAACGTGGTGGTGGACTTGCTTTATTTGGCTTGTAGTTTTAGTATCTTCGTTATTTATTTTGAAACTTATAAAAAAGAAGGTTAAAAATAAATGAGTTTAGGTGAGATTTTAGTTGTAGTTGCTTGTGCTTTGTTCGTTATTGCGGTTATAATTAAAAGTATAATAGATAAAAAAAATGGAAAAACTTGTAGTGGAGATTGTTCTTCATGCAGTAAATGTAATTTATATATAAAGGAGAAAATTATGGATAAATACTTAAAATGTTCTAGTTGCGGTGCAATAGTTAAGGTTATAAAACCTTGTAACTGTAAAGATTGCGGAATTCAATGTTGCGGAAAGCCTATGGTAGAGATACCTAACCCAAACTTAAAGGGAACAGGTAAGATTTTAACTTGTTCTTCTTGTGGTGCGCAGGTTGAAGTTGTTTCACCGTGTAATTGCCCTAATTGCGGAATTCAATGTTGCGGAAAGCAAATGGTATAGATACCTAACACAAATTTAAATGGAACTTAATAATCTATAAAAGAGACTTATTAATGTCCTGAAATAGTCGCATAACTTATCGTATAATAAAGGTAGAAAGTGAAAACTTCCTACCTTTTCTATTAAATAATAAAAAAATAACAAAATGTTGTTTGATACTTGAAAAAATATACAATATATAGTAAAATATAATAGGAAAAAAATATTGGAGAAACAAATGGCAAAAACAACTTATAAAGCAGAGGATATTAAAATTCTTGAAGGGCTTGACGCTGTTAGGATGAGGCCAGGTATGTATATCGGGACTACCAGCGTTAAAGGGCTTCATCATATATTATGGGAAATAGTAGATAATGCGATAGACGAAGCGGCTAACGGCTTTGCCGATAAGGTTACCGTAACGCTACATGCTGACGGCTCGGCATCGGTAGAAGATAACGGGCGTGGTATTCCAACCGATATTCACAGTAAAGCAGGCGTATCGGGCGTTCAAGTAGTATTTACGCAACTTCACGCAGGCGGAAAATTTGATAACGATAACTATAATTATTCCGGTGGGCTTCATGGCGTTGGTGCATCTGTAACGAACGCACTATCGGAATGGTTAAAAGTAGAAGTTTATAAAAAAACCGTCTATTCTATGGAATTCCATAGTTATTTGGATAAAGAGAGTGGAAAAGTAAAATCGGGTATTCCGGTTGCTCCGCTTAAGGATACAAAGGTTAAAACGGATAAGAAGGGAACTTTCGTTCGCTTTATGCCTGATAAAACTGTTTTTGAAACGGTTGTCTTTTCACAAGATACTATACTTAAAAGGTTGAAAGAACTTGCATTTTTAAATAAAGGATTAGAGATTGTATTTAAAAACGAAAAGACAGATTTTATTCAAACGTTTAAGTATGACGGCGGTATCGTTGATTTCGTTAAGTATTTGAACGAAGGAAAAACCAAACTCTATGACGAGCCATTATACGTTAAAGCAGTTAAGGACAATATACTCGTTGAAATTGCAGTTCAACACACGGATAGTTACGTTGACAGTGTGTTTTCTTACGTAAACAATATTCCTACTAGTGAAGGCGGTATGCACGAAACGGGCTTTAGGTCTGGGCTTACGAGATGCTTAAACGATTTTGCCAGAAGTAGAAACACGTTAAAGGAAAAGGACGAAAATCTTTTGGGGGACGACTTTAAAGAAGGGCTTACCGCAATAGTTTCCATAAAGATGCAAAACGTTCAATTTGAAGGTCAAACTAAAACAAAACTCGGTAACCCTGAAGCAAAACCTGCAGTAGAATACGTTACCGTGAACGAATTTGCAAATTTAGCTTCGGATAAAAAGAAAGTTAAGATTTTTGATACCATTATTGAAAAGGCTATGTCTGCCGCAAAGGTAAGGCTCGCTGCAAAAAAGGCAAAAGAAATTGCAAGGGCATCAAAATCAATAGAAGTTCAAAATCTCGTAGGTAAACTTTCCGCATGTTCAGGCAGAAAAGCCGAACTTAACGAATTGTTTATCGTAGAAGGTGATTCCGCAGGCGGTAGTGCAAAACAAGCGAGAGTAAGACAATATCAGGCAATACTTCCTATACGTGGTAAAATATTAAACGTTGAAAGAAAGAAGTTAGAACACGTTTTACAAAACGAAGAAATAAGAACGATTATAAGTGCTTTAGGCACGGGGATAGGCCCTGAATTTGATATTGAAAGCTTAAAATATCATAAGGTTATAATTCTATCGGATGCCGACGTTGACGGATACCATATCAGAAGCTTACTTTTAACTTTCTTCTTCAGATATATGAAGGAACTAATAAATCAAGGGCACGTATATATAGGTATGCCACCGTTGTATAAAGTTTCAAAAGGCAACGTTGAAGAATATGCTTATGACGATAACGAACTTCAAAAGAAGATAGAAAAAGTCGGTAGAGGATACACGATTCAAAGATATAAAGGTCTTGGCGAAATGGACCCCGGTCAATTATGGGAAACGACTTTGGACCCTGAAAGAAGAACGCTTATGCAAGTAACTATTGAAGACGCAGCCGAAGCCGATAAAATAATAACCGTTTTAATGGGCGAAGAAGTTGATTCAAGAAAGCAGTTTATCTTTGATAATGCAAACTTCAATAAAGAAGACAGCTTTAAGAAAATAAAGAGGGCGTAGGTGAAATATTATGGAAGAAAATAAAGGTATAATTTTCGCTTCGCTTGACGAAGTATTTAAGAATTCAATGGTCCCTTATGCGGAAGACGTTATTTTGGATAGAGCACTTCCAAGGGTAGAAGACGGGTTAAAGCCTGTTCAAAGAAGAATACTTTATTCTATGTATGAAATGGGTTTAACGCCTGATAAACCGCATAAAAAATGTGCAAAAATAGTCGGCGATTGTTTGGGTAAATATCACCCGCACGGCGACAGTTCCGTATACGGCGCACTCGTTCGTATGGCGCAAAACTTCAATATGAGAAATACTCTTATTGACGGGCACGGAAACTTCGGAACGGTTGACGGGGACGGCGCAGCCGCTTACCGTTATACAGAAGCAAGGCTTGACGCACTTTCTTTGGAATTATTGAGAGATATAGAAAAAGATACGGTAGACTTTTCACTTAACTTTGATGACTCTTTGGAAGAACCGAATACGTTACCGGGGAGATTCCCAAATCTTTTGGTAAATGGTGCTACGGGTATTGCCGTAGGGCTTGCAACGAATATTCCTACACACAACTTAACCGAAGTTATTAACGGAACGATTGCCTATATTGATAATCCGAAAATTTCGTTAAAGAATATGATGGAATATATCAAAGGGCCGGACTTTCCTACCGGTGGCTATATCATTGCCGACGACGAACTTGAAGAAGCGTATAGAACGGGCAAAGGCAAGATAAAAATAAGGGCAAGGGTTACGATAGAAAAGGCAGGCGATAAAGAAAACCTTATAATTTCCGAGATACCTTTCCAAGTAAATAAAGCAACGCTTCTTAAAAAAATTTCCGATATGGCGGACGAGAAGAAAGACGTTTTGGTAAATATAAGTGACGTTGTAGACGAATCTGACAGAAACGGTATGCGTGCCGTTATCAAACTGAAAAAAGATGCAAATGCAAAAGCAATACTTCAATACTTATACAAGAATACCGATTTAGAAATAAGTTACGGTATCAATATGGTTGCGATAGCCGATGCAAAGCCAAGGCAACTTGGTCTTTTGGAAATACTTGGCTACTACACCAACTATCAAAGGGAAGTAGTTCTTCGCCGTTCTAAATTTGATTTAGAGAGAGCAAAAGAAAGGGCGCATATTTTAGAAGGTTTAATTATTGCCGTTAAAAATATTGACGAAGTTATTAAACTTATCAAGAGTGCCGATAACACGCAAGATGCTAGGGCGAAGTTAAGGGCAAAATTCAATTTAAGTGAAGTTCAAGCAACAGCAATTCTTGATTTAAAACTTGCAAGGCTTACAAAACTTGAAGTAACGAAACTTGAAGAAGAATTAAAAGAATTAAAGAAAAAGATTGCCGAACTTACCGAGATAATAGGAAGTAAAGCAAAACAAATGGAAGTTGTTAAAGCCGAACTTAAAGAGATAAAAAAGAAATACGGCGACGATAGAAGAACTAATATTATAATCGGCGGAAAAGAAATAGAGATTGAAAAGACGGAAGAAGAAATCAAACCTATAGAAGATATGGTTGTAGGCTTTACGGCAAACGGCATGTTCAAGAAGATGACCGATAAGAGTTTTAAGTCGGGCGTTGCAAAGGTTGTTGATTCCGTTTCTTCTATGGATTATCTAAAGTTCTACGTTCATGCAAAGAGCGACCAAATAGTTTATGCTTTCACAAACTTGGGTAATTTGGTTAAGATTGATTTAGAAGTTGCACCGGAGTGCAGGTATAGAGATAAAGGCTCAAAGTTTAGCGAAGTTTCTAAAGAAACTTTAAGAAACGAATATCCCGTTGCATTTTTCCCTGTATATGAAAACGACTTGCCGAAAGGATTTTTGTTGTTCTTCACAAAGGACGGGTTAATAAAGAAAACGCCTTGGGCAGAGTATAACCTACAAAAGCCGTATTATCAAGCAATCAAACTTAAAGACGGGGATATGTTATTAAACGTAGAAAACGATATAGAAGATAATCAAATTTCCTTCATTACCGAAAAGGGTATGTGCTTAAATTGTAAGAAAGATAAACTACCTGTAAACTTAAGGGTTGCGGGTGGCGTTAGCGGATTGAATTTAGGCGATAAAGACAGCATTGTTTTCGCTTCGCAAACGAGTGAAGAAGGTGAGTTCGTTATAATCACCGATACAGGATATTATAAGAGAGTTATCACGAGTGAGATTGATGCCGTCGGGCGTGGAAGTAAGGGTGTTAAGGTTTGTGATTTAAGCGACGGCAAGATCGTTTATGCCGGATACGTTAAAGAGCCTTACGATTTAGCCGTTATTGATAACTTTGGCGTAAACTTCTTTGTAAATACAGAAGATATATCTATTGAAGGAAGAACCACCAAGGGCAAAACGTTAAAGAACGAAAATAAAAAGAGAAGCCCTGAAAAAGTATATAAAATATAAACTTTTATAGATTAAGAAAAAGACCTTGTATTCAAGGTCTTTTTTCTATTCTGTTAAACAGAATGTAAAATGCAAACGAGTATATTTTTTACTTTGATAAACTTTATGCGAATTTATCTTTTTTTAAATTCTTCCCCGTTAATCAAATAATCAATAGAAACATTAAAATATTCAGAGAGAATTTTTAACATTGA
>JAZLMT010000047.1:0-4155 GCA_045598745.1 Christensenellaceae bacterium | reverse complement strand
TAATATCTTTAAGTTTGTTATATTTTTCCATCGCCTTATATCTAATCTCGTCAGAACATAACCCCAGAGAAAAAACTTCATCACTGATTTTTTTAGCCAAAAAGATTGATTCGGTATCGTAGTATAAAAATCCCAAATCGGTGATAAACTTTCCGCTTTGTCTACTCCCCATAAAGTCGCCACCGCCACGAAGTTTATAATCGTATTCGGAAATCTTAAACCCGTCCGTATTATCTTTTATAATTTTAAGCCTTTCAATAGAAATATCGTTTGTTGCTTTCGTCATTAAAAAACAATAACTTTTAATATTTGATCTACCAACTCTACCACGAAGTTGATGCAGTTGCGAAAGCCCGAACCTTTCCGCATTATAAATAACCATAACGGAAGCGTCTTTAACGTCAACACCGACTTCTATAACTGTTGTGGAAACCAAAAGCCCGTATTTTTTATCTTTAAAGTCTTGCATAACTTGATTTTTTTCTTTATCTTTCATCTTGCCGTGAAGTAGCCCTATTGAAATATTCGGCATTTTAACTTTCAAATCTTCAAAGAGTTCAACGGCACTCATTACCGTTCCTTCTTCGTCGCCTTCTATTTTTGGGCAAACAAAGTAAGCCTGTCTGCCTTCGTTTATTTCTTTTTCAATAAACTTTAACATATCAAGATACTTTTCACTCGGAACTATATACGTTTCAATAGGTATTCTTTCTTTTGGTTTATCGGTAATAGTTGTTATATCCAAATCGCCGTAAAAAATCAAGGACAGCGTTCTCGGAATAGGCGTTGCACTCATAACCAAAACGTCCGGCGCAATACCTTTACTCAATAAACTGCTTCTTTGTGCTACGCCGAAACGCTGTTGCTCATCACAAATACATAGCGAAAGACGTTTAAATTCCAAATCGTCTTGAATAACGGCGTGTGTTCCGACTAATATATTTATATAACCTTTTTTACAAGCGTCCTTAATATCTTTTTTCTCTTTAGCCGTGTTTGAACCGGTAAGTAAATCAACGTTATAATCAGGGAAAGCATTTTTAACTGCATTATAGTTTTGGCGGGCTAAAACTTCGGTAGGTGCAAGCATAACTACTTGGTATCCGCTTTTAACGGCAATAAAAATAGAACATAAGCTAACTGCCGTTTTACCACTTCCAACGTCACCTTGCATAAGCCTATTCATAACGGTAGCACCCGTCATATCGGCATAAATCTCATTTACGGCCTTTTTTTGTGCATCGGTAAATTCAAAAGGAAATCTGGTAGTAATAAACTCAACCAAATCTTTAGAAGAACAATCGTATTTATTTATTCTGACTTGCGTTCTATCGCCCTTAATAAGTTTAAAGGCTGAAATAAGTGCAAAATATTCTTCTATAGCAATACGGTTGCTAGCCCTTTCTTTTTCTTCAAAACTGGTTGGATTATGCACAATTCTATACGAAGAAAATAAATCAATAAGGTTATATTTTTGTTGCAATTCTTTCGGAATAATGCTTGTTGGTTTTTCTATTGTTACGGCAACCCTGCAAGCATCTCTTATCGCCTTTTGAGTTAAATTGCCCTTGCATTGATATTGCGGAACTATACCCTGTAATCTATAAACTTTTTCCGATATTTCAAAGGAAGGATTGACTAAAGAAATTTCCCCGTTTCTATTATTGACTCTACCGTAAAAAAGATATTCTTCGCCGATAGTGATTTTATTTAGAACGTATGGCTGATTAAACCAAATAACAGTAAAGATAAGCCCTTCCTGTTCACAAACGACTTTAACAAATCCACGGCGAGTAGCAACAAATCTGTTTACAGGTGTTGAAACGATTTTTCCGCTCGTCAATACTATATCGTTGTGATAGGCATACTTTAGCGGTTGTTTTTCTCGCATATCTAAATAGGCACGTGGAAAAAACTTCATTAAATCTTGGGTATTAGTTATACCCATATTAACAAAGTCAGCTTCTCTTTTTTCGTTTATGCCTTTTATTTTAGTCAGTTCCATATAAAACCTATAAAAAAAGGGAAAGAATAATCTTTCCCGTATTTCTATTCTAAAGCTATATAATAGTAATAAATCGGTTGCCCACCATAGTGAAGTTCAACGTCACATTCGGGATATCTCAACTTTATATATTCCTGAAGTTTGTTTGCATCTTCTTCTTTAACTTCGCTACCGTAATAAAGCGTAATAAGCGATTCGTCTCTACGCATTTTTTCTATTAAGCCCAAAGTAACTTCTGTAACGTCATGTCCGACGGAAACGATCTTCTTATCGTCTAACCCGATAATATCGCCGACCTTAAGGTCAAACCTGTCTACTTTAGTGCTTCTAACCGCATAAGTAACTTGACCTACCGTTACCGTATCAAGTGCGTGAATCATATTCGTTTTGTTTTCGTCTACAGAAATTTCCGGATTAAATGAAAGCGCGCAAGCAAAACCTTGTGGAATATTCTTTGTAGGAATAACGTGAATGGTTCTGTTTTCAACTAGGCCCTTTGCCTGTTCTGCGGCAAGAATAATATTTTTATTATTCGGGAATACGAATACGTTATCTGCATTAACTCTTTGAACGGCGTCTGCAATATCGGAAGCCGATGGGTTCATTGATTGACCGCCTTCAATAACAGCATCAACCATAACGTCCGTAAATATATTGCTTAAACCGTCACCGGCAGAAACGGCAACCATACCCATTTCCTTCTTTTCTTCTTCATACTTTTTCATTAAAGCACGGTTTTGTTCAAGCATGTTTTCAATTTTAAGTTTATCAAGTTCACCTAACTCAAGTGCTTTTGTTAAAGCAACGCCTGGTTGATTTGTGTGAACGTGAACTTTGATAAGTTCAAGATCGCCTATAACGATAACGCAATCGCCTATCGTCATCAAAAACTCTTTCAATCTTTCTATATCGGCAAGCGTCGTCTTTTTACTGATATTTATAATAAAGAATTCGGTGCAATAAGCAAATTCAATATTTCCAAGGCTCATAATATCAGCGTGTTCCATAGCCGTATCAACGGAATTAACCATAGGCACGTCAACTTCAACGTTGATATCTTCGCCCATTATTGCTTTATACATACCTGCAAACACGAAGGCAAGGCCTTTACCACCGGCATCAACAACACCTGCTTTTTTCAGAACAGGTAGAAGAGACGGAGTGAGTTCAACGGCTTCGTTTGCTTTTTTAACGATTTCTTGGAAAAACGTTTCAAAATCTTTAACTTTACCCTTAATTGAAACTGCATGTTCGGCAACCATTCTGGCAACCGTTAACATAGTCCCTTCTTTCGGTTTTGAAACCGCACCGTAAGCGACTTCGGCACCAGCCATTAAGCCTTGTGCAAAAGTTTTTATATCAACTTCTTCACAAGTTTTTATCGTGTTACAAAAACCCCTTAATACTTGTGAAAGAATAACGCCGGAATTTCCACGTGCACCACGTAGCGCACCCTTTGACGTTGCATCTGCTACGCCTGCAACAGAACTTGCTTTGCTGTTATATAATTCTTTAACGGCTGATTGAAAAGTTAGCGACATATTTGTTCCCGTGTCGCCGTCAGGCACAGGGAATACGTTTAATGCGTCAACGCTAACTCTATTAACTTCAAGTAATTTTGCACCCGTTAAAATCATTGACCTTAACATCTGTGCATTTATTGTTTTTTTCATATATATAAACTCCGAAAAGGCAAAAACTAATTATTTATAATCTAACGCCTAAAACGTTTACGTCAATAGTATCAACTATCATACCCGTAAACTTTTCAACCCTATATTTAACGGATTCTTTTAAAGCGTCAACAACGGCGCTTATTGACATACCGTATTTAACAATACAAGATATTTCAATAAACAACCTATCACCGTTACATTTAACTTTTATACCTTTTGATTTTCTGTCAAACTTGAACAAGCCCAAGAAAGCATCAAAAAGGTTTTTCGGAACGAAGTCAACAATACCGTAGCAATCCGAAGAAACGTTAAAAATAAAACGTTCAATAGTTCTTTCAGTAATTGTTATCGTTCCGTAAACGTTATTCGTCTTTGCAGGCATAAAAACTCCACCCCCTATTTTTTCTTCTATTTTACAATATTATTTTTATTTTTGCAACAATTTAATTAAATATTTAATTAAATATTAAATAC
>JAZLMT010000046.1:0-4728 GCA_045598745.1 Christensenellaceae bacterium | reverse complement strand
TCAATAAAAAATAGCAAAAAAACATATAAAAAAAGCAAAAAAAGCGTTAAAAACCTTGACACTTTATTATATAAATGATAAAATAATTTAGCACTTCGGATTCGGGGTGTTAATTTTTTCATGTTCGGAAGGTGCGATTATGGCAGCAAAAGGCGCAAGAACTAAAATAACATTAGCTTGTACAGAATGCAAACAAAGAAATTACGATACATTCAAAAACAAAAAGAACGATGCTGAAAGAATTGAAATGAATAAGTATTGTAAATTCTGCAAAAAACACACATTGCATAAAGAAGCAAAATAGTTTTTATTTAGTGTAAATATTGAGAGGGTAGTTTAATGAAGAAGAAAGAAACTACAGCAGGTTTTATTCAAGAACAAAAAGAAGTAAAACCGGCTAAAAAACAAAAAAAGAGTAATGGCCCTGGATTTTTCAAAAGAGTAGGTATGAAGATCAAAGATATCTTCTCCGAATTAAAGAAGGTTTCGTGGCCTAGTTTTCCAAAGGTTGTTAAACAAACGGGTATTGTTTTAGCAGTAGTTGTTATTTTCCTTGTTGTTATAACAGCATTTGACACAGGATTATTAGAACTATTAAAACTTGTTGTTCCAGAATAAATAGGTGAATAATATGGCAGTTGAAGATTCAAGATGGTATGTTATTCACACTTATTCCGGCTATGAAGCTATGGTGAAGGACAACCTTGAAAAACTTATAGAAAATAATAATTTGCAAGAAAATATTTTTGAGATAACAATTCCTACCGAAGAAACTTTGGAAGAAAAGGCTAACGGTAAAAAGAAAGTTGTTACCAGAAAAAAATTCCCTTGCTATGTTTTCTTGAAGATGATTTATTCTAATGATATTTGGTATTTGGTTACGAATACCAGAGGCGTTACCGGATTTGTCGGCCCACAAGGTAGGCCACTCCCTTTAACTGATGAAGAAGTTATGAGAATGGGGCTTGAAACAAAGAGGGTTGACGTTGACTTTGTTCCGGGTGATAAAGTTCAAATTATGTCCGGCCCGTTAGAATCTTTTATCGGCACAATAGTTACTCTTAATGAGAATACTCAAAAATCTATGGTTAACGTTGAAATGTTCGGAAGAAATACCGACGTTGAAGTTGATTTCGTTCAAATTAAGAAGGTTAACGCAGAAAACGTTTAAACAATATATATTTAATTGATACAATTCGGCGAAAGCCGTTTATGTATATAAAGTGGGAGTTGTGTTAAAATTTTTTAGTGGCACAACGATATTACCACAGATGGAGGAAACAATTATGGCAAAAAAAGTTACAGCGATCGTTAAATTGCAATTGCCTGCAGGCAAAGCGACCCCGGGTCCACCAGTAGGTTCAACATTAGGTCCTCACGGTATTAACATTCCAGGATTCACTAAAGAATTCAATGCTAAAACACAAGACCAAGCAGGTTTAATTATCCCTGTTGTTATGACGATTTATCAAGATCGTTCATTTACCTTTATTCTTAAGACACCACCGGCACCTGTTCTTATTAAGAAGGCTTGTGGCATTGAAAAGGCAAGTGCAGTTCCTAACAAGACAAAAGTAGCGGTTTTAACCAAGGCTAAACTTGAAGAAATTGCAAAGATTAAAATGCCTGATTTAAATGCTAACACATTAGAAGCAGCAAAAAGCATGATTGCCGGAACTGCTAGATCAATGGGCGTTACGGTAGAAGAATAAGTAAAAGGATTTAGTGGGAGGGTTTAACCCGAAAGTACCACAGGAGGTAAATTAAATGAAACACGGTAAAAAATATACAGACAGCGTAAAGAATATAGAATCAAATAAACTTTACGAAGCAGATGAAGCTATTGCACTCGCTTTAGACGGCGCAAAGGCAAAATTTGATGAAACAGTTGAACTTCACGTTCGTTTAGGCGTTGATCCGAAACAAGCTGATCAACAAGTTAGAGGCGTTATCGTTCTCCCTAACGGAACAGGTAAAAACATCAGAGTTTTGGTTATCGCTAAAGGTGAAAAGGCTGATGTAGCAAAGGCTGCAGGTGCTGATTTCGTCGGCGCTGAAGAAATGGTTCAAAAAATTCAAACAGAAAACTGGTTTGATTACGACGTTATTATCACAACCCCTGATATGATGGGTTTAGTTGGTAGAATCGGTAAGGTTTTAGGTCCTAAAGGTTTAATGCCTAACCCAAAGAGCGGAACGGTTACTATGGATGTTGAAAAGGCTATTAAAGACAGTAAAGCCGGTAAAGTTGAATATAGATTAGATAAAAATGCTATTATTCACTGCGCTATCGGTAAGAAGTCTTTTGGCAAAGACAAGATCAAAGAAAACTACGATGCTCTTATGGAAGCTATCGTTAAGGCAAAACCGGCTGCTGCAAAAGGTCAATACTTAAAGAGTGTTGCTGTTGCAAGCACAATGGGTCCCGGCGTTAAAATTAACGCTAAATTTTAGTTGACATACTACTCAAAAGGTAGTATAATCACAACGTAAAAATTAAATAAGCCCAAGACAGTAGGTATTAATTTATCATAAAGA
Organism: Christensenellaceae bacterium; assembly: GCA_045598745.1. Lineage (GTDB taxonomy): Bacteria > Bacillota > Clostridia > Christensenellales > Borkfalkiaceae > UBA1259. Next base: position 2,190 of record JAZLMT010000046.1, on the reverse strand, counting down.
TAAAACCAACCGAGGCAGTTTTTTATAAGGTTTTTAGCCCTTGTATTCTGTTTCGGAGTGCAAGGGTTTTTTATTTCTAATAATATAGGAGGTAGAAACAGTGTCAGCAAATTTAGAAGCTAAAAAAGTAGTTGTTGAAGAAATTAAAACTAAAATTCAAAATTCTAAATCGGTTGTTTTAGTAAAGTTTAACGGTTTATCTGTTAGCGAAGATACTGAATTAAGACGTGAATTTAGAAATAAATCTGTTGAATATAAGGTTTTAAAGAATACTTTAATCAAGCGTGCTTTCAATGAATTAGGAGTTACTGATTTTGATGCAGAACTTAACGGCCCAACATCCGTTGCTTTCGGTGCAGACGAAACAGGTGCTGCTAAAGTAATTGTTGAAGCAATGAAGAAGTATGAGAATAAAGTTGCTGTAAAGAGTGCGTATTTTGAAGGCGCAAGAATTGAAGAAAATGCTATTAAAGCATTGGCATCAATCCCTGGAAAACAAGAACTTTACGGTATGCTTGCTAGTGCATTATTGGGAGTTCCGAGAGCACTTGCTATTGCACTTGGTCAAGTTGCAGAAAAAAAGGCTTAATCTTGCCTTAAAAGATTAAAAAAATAAATTAAAAAATTAAGTTAAAATTTGGAGGATAAAAAAATGGCAGACATTCAAAAAATGTTAGAAGAAATTAAAGGTATGAGCGTTATGGAACTTAACGATCTCGTTAAAGCAATAGAAGAAGAATTCGGTGTTAGCGCTGCTGCATCTGTTGCAGTTGCTGCTCCAGCTGCTGGTGCTGCTGCTCCTGCTGCTGAAGAAAAGACAGAATACAAGGTATCAATCAAAGACGTTGGTGCTAACAAAATCGCAGTTATTAAGGCTGTTAGAGAATTCACACCACTTGGACTTGGCGAAGCTAAAGCTTTGGTTGAATCAAACGGCGTAGTTAAGGAAAACGCAACAAAAGAAGAAGTAGCAAAGATGGAAGAAGTATTCAAGGCTGCCGGTGCTACAATCGCTGTTGAATAATTAACAAAAACAAATCAAATTATTTAAAAGGCTAACCAAAATAATGGTTAGTCTTTTTCGTTTCAATAATCTTTTCTTCCCGTAATATAATCTAAATCCTCATTAAAATAATCAGCGATTTTACAAAGGTTCTCTAAACCTATTTCACGCTGGCATAATATATACCGAGAAAGCGTTTGTTGGGGTATACCTATTTTTTTTGCAACCGAACTAACTGATTCGTTTTGAATTAGTTCTTTTAATCTTTCTGAAAATTTTTCTACATACATAATATTTACCTTTTTCCAAAATTTACACCAAACGGCGTTAAAATGTTGACATTACACCAAATGGTGTGATAATATAAAAAAATGATGAGTATGATTGAAAAAAACAATAAGAAAATGGTGTATATGACTATTTTAACTAATATAAAATATATTCCAGGAGTTATTGCGCTAAAAAATGCATTAAAAAAATTAAAAAGTAAATATGAGTTAGTTATATTAGTTCCAACTGAAAAAGAAATGGAAATAATACCGGTGTTAAACGAAAGAAAAATTTTAGACGGTAAATGTTTTTATTTGTTACATGATAATATAAACTTGGGAGAATTAGATTATTTTGACGAATTAGAATTTAAATATTGGCGTGAAACCTTTTTTAAATTATGTGTTGCTGATTGCGTTCAATTTAATAAGATTGTTTTATTAGACAGTGATATGCTAATATTACAAAATATTGATGAATTATTTTTGAAACCACATTTCTCTGCTGTCCCTACAGGAAAAACATGCGAACCAACATATACAAAGTTGAATTCTGGTTTAATGGTTATTGAGCCAAGTGTTGAGTTGTTTAATAACTTATTAAAAAGCGCTAAAGAAACTATTTTAATTTTTAAAAATGAAAATAAAGCTTGTGGTGATCAAAATATTTTTCAAAATGTTTTTCCAAATTGGGAAAAACATAAAGAATTAGAATTACCGGAAATCTACAATTGTTTTTATTATGATGTAAAAGAATATTGTAAAAAAAATAATTATGTGGCAAAAGATATAAAAGTTATTCATTATGTCGGAGCAATAAAGCCATGGACTAATGGGATATATACAAAAGAAAATTTAAAATATTTTTTTCAGTTATGTAGAAAAAAACATTTTTTTCGGGCTAAAAACATGATTAAA
>JAZLMT010000045.1:0-3058 GCA_045598745.1 Christensenellaceae bacterium | reverse complement strand
CCTACGCTTTTAGTTCCAACCGAAAACGGAATTGTAGCATACGATAATGCAAGTGAAATCAGAAAATATATAGAGAGTAAAAACTAATGTATGATATGATTGTTATAGGCGCCGGCGCAGCAGGGATGACTTCTGCGCTTTACGCTTTAAGAAACGGCAAAACAGTTTTGGTTTTAGAAAGCGATAGTTTGGGTGGGCAAATTGCTACAAGCCCAAGACTTGAAAATTTCCCGTCAATCAACGAAATCAGTGGTGAACAATTTGCAGATAATTTATTTGAACAAATTTCAAGTAAGGGTGCCGAAGTTGAAGTTGAAAAGGTTATCGGTTTAGAAAAACTAGGCGAAGGTAACTTTAAAGTTAAAACGGAATATAACGAATATTTCGGTAAATCGGTTATTATAGCGGCAGGTGTAAAACATAAGCATTTAAGAACGAAGTCAAATCGTGATGATTTGGTTGGTAAGGGCGTTTATTATTGTGCTATATGTGACGGTGCCTTTTATAAGGGCAAGGAAGTTGCCGTTATAGGTGATGCAAACACAGCCCTTCAATATTCACTACTACTTTCAAGTTATTGCAAAAAAGTTTACGTATATACTTTGTTTGATAAGTTTTTTGGTGATAAGAGTTTGATTAAGGCTTTACACGCAAAAGATAATATTGAGTGGAGACCGAATACAGCCGTTCAAGATTTTATCGGCGATAGTGAACTTAAAGCCATTGAATATAAAGATGCAGACGGAAACATTAAACAACACGAAATTCCTGCCGTATTCGTTGCAATCGGTCAAGTTCCAGATAACAAGGCTTTTGAACCTTACGTAGAACTTGATAGCCAAGGCTATATTGTTGCCGACGAAACGTGCAAGACTAAAACGGAAGGTATTTACGTTGCTGGTGATTGCAGAACGAAAGCCGTTCGCCAAGTTGTTACTGCCGTTGCAGACGGCGGTGTTGCCGCAACAAACGCAAGCCTTTATCTTGAAAGTTTAGAAGGCTAAAAATTATATACTAAAGATAAAATGGTCACTTTTATAAAAAGTGGCCATTTATTTTTTAAAAAAATATTTGATTTTATTAAAAAAAATATGATAAAATATTAAAGAAAAGGTTTTATATGTGGTTTATTCTGGCAATAACAGCGATGCTACTATGGAGTGGCTCGGATATATTTTCAAAGGTTGGATCAAAACAAGACGACAAGTATAGCCATTTTAAAATGGTTATTGCCGTTGGCTTTGTTATGGGGCTTTATTCCTTTGGAACAATACTTTTTGGCGGAGTGTCTATAACTTTTAAAGATATATTAGATTATTTGCCGGCATCTGCGTTATATATTCTTTCAATGGTAATCGGCTATATCGGTTTAAGGTATATTGAACTTTCACTTTCTTCGCCGATATGCAATTCTTCGGGTGCGGTAACATCAATATTTTTAATAATATTTTTTCCGGCTTTTATATTAGAAGGCGTATCACTTGTCGGCTTGATTATCGGGGTGGCATTGTGCACTATAGGGGTAGTGGGGCTAGGAATCGTTGAAGCAAATGAAGATGAAACAATGCTGATTGAGCGTCAAAAAGACGCAAACAGAAAATATTCAAAAAGTTTTATTGCTATTTTGTTACCGTTGCTTTACTGCTTGATAGATGCGGGCGGAACTATTGCCGATACTTTTATTTTAGAAGAAATGGATGAACAAGTTGCAAACGTTTCTTATGGATTGACTTTTTTTGCAATGGGAATTTTAGCGTTCATTTTTGTTTACGTAATAAAAAGAGAAAAATTTTCCTATAAAACAGAGTGGGCAAAGGGAACGGGTGCAATATGTGAAACTTTAGGTCAGATTGCGTATATTTTTGCAATCGCCGAAAACGCAGTTGTTTCTGCACCGATAATCTCTTGCTACTGTGCTTTATCTGTTATTTGGGGAAGAATATTCTTAAAAGAAAAATTATCGTTTAAACACTATTTAATGATTGCAATAACGATTATCGGAATAGTTGTATTGGGTGTATTCGGTGGATAAAGTAAATTAACTTTTCTAATTAGAAAATGTGTAAAAGAATTTATACCTGTCATACCGAGCCACTTTTGTGGCGAGTGTATCTTTAATTATATCTGTCATTCTGAGACGCGCTTATATAATGGACAAGCGAAGAATCTCTAACTCATACCTGTCATTCAGAGCGAAGCGAAGAATCTTATGTTTTTAGATTCCACGGCAACAACGTTGCCTCTGAATGACAATGTTTGATATTTATGTCATTCTGAGATGGGCTTATATAACGGGCAAGCGAAGAATCTCTTTTAATAAAAGGCAAGCAAAAGCTTTTAATAATAAGGGACAGGGGTAAACTCTTTTCCGAAGTCGTTTTACCCCTATCCCTTAACCCAACCCCTTTCACAAACTCCTCAAAACTCTCCAAACCCTCTTATTCTTTAAGAGGGTATTTTTAAGGTATAAATATATATATCTGTCATTCTGAGACGGGCTTATATAATGGGCAAGCACGGAATCTCAAAAGAGATACTTCAATAGTCCATCAAGTAAGTTGGTTCAGTATGACATGTATATTTGTCATACCGAGTTTACGATAGTAAACGAGAGTATCTTTAATTATACCTGTCATTCTGAGACGGGCTTATATAATGGGCAAGCGAAGAATCTCTAACTCATACCTGTCATTCAGAGCGAAGCGAAGAATCTCATGTTTTTAGAGATTCCACGATTGCTTCGCAATCTCTAAATGACAAATAAAAAGGCACTTGAATTCAAGTGCCTTTATGTTTTAATCTTCTCTTCCCAAAATATAATCGGTTGTTTCATTATAAAAATCTGCTAGTTTGCATAAAGTATCTAAAGAAATTTCTCTTTGATTATTTTCATATCTGCAATATGCTTGCCTTGAAATATTTAAGTAATTTGCAATATCTTCTTGGCTTAATTTTTTTTGTATTCTTAATATTTTTAAATTTTCACCTATATTCAAATTGACATATTACCATTTTGGTGCTATACTTAACAACGACAGCACCAAAACGGTGCTATTAA
>JAZLMT010000044.1:0-5286 GCA_045598745.1 Christensenellaceae bacterium | reverse complement strand
CTTTTTATAACCGATTTTATATTTTTTTGTTTTTTTGCATTAAAAAAAGCATACACAAACGTGTATGCTTCGTTTTCTTTAATTTATACCCTTTCTAAAATCATCTTATCAGCCACAAGCGCAATGAATTCACCGTTCGTGGGTTTTTCTTGTCCAACGTATGCCCTAACCCCTAAAATGCCGTTTATGGACTCAATTCTGCCCCTGTTCCACGCTACTTCTATTGCGTGGCGAATTGCACGTTCTACCTTACTTGCCGAAGTTGAATACTTTTCGCCAATCATAGGATAAAGTTTTTTTGTTATGTTGTTTATAATTCTCGGATCTTCTACTGCCATTTTAACACCTTCCCTTAAAAAAGAATAGCCCTTTATATGTGGCGGTATTCCAACGTTTATAAATATCTTTGAAATTTTTTCGTCTAAAGTATTTCTGTTTTTAAATTCAGGGGCAATACTTTCCTTTTCGCTATCAATTTCCAATAACCTTTCTCTTAAAAGAGTAAAATTAACGGGCTTTGCAAAGAAATACTTCGCACCGTGATCAATCGCTTTGGTTATTATCTCTTCTCTACATAAAGCACTTAAAACAACAACTTTAGTCGGCAAATTTTGTTTCTCTATTTCGTCAATAACCTTCATGCCGTCAAATCCGCACAAGACAAGTTCGGTTATAACGAAATCGGGCTTTAACTCTAAAATTTTATTCAGCCCCGTTTCTCCTTCAAAAGAAAATCCTAAAATAGAGAAGTTTTCGTCGTTCTCAAATTTCTGCTTGAGTTCAATACATCTTTCGTTAGTATCTTGTAAAATAAATACAGTCTTTTTTTGCATAAACACCTACCAAAGAATAAAGAATATAGTTTGTTTTTTAACTTAATTTTATTTTACAACATTATAAAGAAAAAGAAAAGTATTTTTGAACAATAATATGATTTGGATTAGAGAAATTTGTCTTTGTTTGACGAATATTGTCCAAAAATCAATTCTTTGGCTTTTTTACCGCTTTTGTAGAGAAAAAAACACCTTAAAAGCATTTTTGCTTTTAAGGTGTTTTTATTTTATTTTATTTATTAACTATTAAAAATATATGTTTTTGCATAGTAGAAATAATAATAAGTATTTCCTTCCATCAAGTTGCAAACTGCTTTTAAGTGGTCATTGCCTTTATTTTCAATTTCGGCAAATGCAGTTACGGCCTTATCGTAAGCTTGTTGATATTTAGTTTTAATAGCTTGCTTATCAGAACTTGTTTCGGCAATTTCAAGTTCAATGCCCTTTAACTGCGAACTTATTTCCGAAAGTGAAATCGCATCGTCATATTTATCTAATTCCGCATAACATTCTGCAATGGTTTCTTTTGCTTCTTCCGATAATTTTTCGTAGGCATCTTTAATGCTCTTTAATTTTGTTTTTGTTTCTTCTGTAATTCTACTATTGCTATCTAAAGTTTTTGATAAAGAATCTATATCGGCATCACACTTGTTTACAAACTCGTCTTTTTCAAAGTCGTTTGAAATAAACTTATGTCCTTCAAAATAATAAGAAGTAATTTCACCTGCATCGTCTTTTTCTTCTTTAACGTTTTTAAGTTCAACGTATTTAACGTTAGATGCGCCTGCAGTTGAATTATCACAATAAACGATACCGTCACCCAAAAGAACAGGCTTGAACCAATCACTTGCGATGGAATCTTCGCTAATATATTCAACAAGCATTGCTCCTTCCTTTATTCTTGCAAGCCTGTTTGAAGCATTTACGAAATAGATATAATCGCCTTCTTTAAATAACAACTTTGATACGTCTGCCCCATCGGCAAATACTGCTTGCTCACCTGTTTCAAGGTCGTTTGTAATAACTTTTTTATAGGTTGTATCTAAAGTTAAAACAATTTTATCATAATAAATAAACGTTGCATCAAATTCTTTATTAATAGAAATTTCTTCTTCTCCTACGATAATAAACGTCTTCGTGCTGTTTGTATAACTTTCGGTATAAACCAAATAATTATTAACTATATCTTTGATTGAATACTTTTTATAAGGTGCACTGCCTTTTCCGTTTTTAATCAACTTTCCGTAGTTGTCGTTACCTTCATCAACTTTGCTATCACCGATAGTATAAATATAAAGTTTATTATAACTTTCGGTTGCCCTTGTTGTGCCTTTAATATATTCGCCTCTATAAACGGTTGTCGTATAAGCAACTCTGCCATCGTTAAAGAATTTATAAGAATCTAAAGATTCCTGTATTTCATCACTTGTTTTAGCAATAATAAGTTTAACACCGTCTTTCGTATCGTAAGAAACAAGTTCTTGTGCTTCTGAATCGTAGTAAAGAATAAATACCTTATCATTATTCTTAAAGAATCTGTATTCGCTTGATAAACCCGAAACCGTTTCAAATTCTTTATAATCAGAGCCGTCAAGCTTTGCCCTTGCAAACGTTAAATAAGAATTCTTAACGTTACCCGTAAGTTCCTTATCTGTTGAAGGTGTTGCAAAATAAACATAGCCGTCGTAAATATAAATACCGGCATTATAGTCGCTGGCAACAAAAAGTTTCGGAACAACTATTGAAGATTCAATTTTATCTTTGCCTAAAGAATCTTTTTTAACGGCAAGAAGCGTTCCTTTTAGCGGTTCGCCAAAATCGTTGTCGGCAGTTGAATCGCCAACACCATTTATAACATAATAAAATTCTTCTGTTTCCAAAGCGAAACCGCCTTGGTTAGTAGCCGTCAAATTCTTCTTTGACTTAAAATCTTCTTTAACTTCAAACGAATTTGTGCCACAAGCAAAAATACCCAAACATAATGTTGCAAGTAAAATAAACGTTACAATGGTTTTTAAAAATTTCTTTTTCATATATTCTCCAATTTTGGAAAGAAAAAAGTTCTTCCCGAATATAATACAAGTATAAGTAATAAATATTATATACTATATATTAAAGTTTTGCAATGTTTTTTTGAAATTTTTCCAAGAATAATTGTTGCTTTAGGGGGTAAATCGTGGATAAATTTGATATTTTTAAATTTTTAACTTCCGCATATAGCTTTTATCAAAGAAAAAACGATAAAAAAGAAGAACAAAACGGCAACAACGATTTTTTAGAAAAACTTTTATCTCCGATAAAAAACAGTCAAGTTTCACCTACCGAAAAAGAAGAACCCGAAAAACCGAAAAAACCGTTGCCTTTGCAAGAAAAAATGCTTTCCACAATGCACTCTCACGACGCTTTTGTAAATAGAGTTATGAAAAACAATAAATAAAAAAACGAGAGTTTCTTTGACTCTCGTTTTTTTGTTTTTACGTTAGTTGTTTTCGCAAACGGTTTGATTATCTACCTTGATTTTATTTCCTTCTTGAACGCCCCAGTTATCTTCGCTTAAGTCAATATATACCCCGCCGACTTTACCACTATATACCGAATAGTCTAAAGCGTCTTGTTCGCTCCCGAAACTGTTATCCGAAGATAAAACTTCAAGCATTTCTTCGTCGGTTTTTATTGCGCTACTAACTTCGCAATTATAGAAGTTTAACTTGCAATCTTTTGCGTGGCATTGTATTATTCCGGTCACGGCAACTTCGTCTGCATTTATTAAAGAACAGTTTTTAACGTCTACGTTAACACCGTTGCCTTCCAAACAAATAAGCGTCCAATCGTTGCTACTAAATAGCGAACAATTTTCTATTAAACAATTTCCGCCAACGTATTTCCAGTTTACACAACCTTTTCCGTTAAGTTTTGAATTTTTTATCGTTACAAAGCATTTAGCATCGTCTTTGCACCCCGCCGTAACAGGATCGCCGTTGGTAAATTTATAATCTAACTTTCCGTAATTTCTAACGTTAATTGAATAAGCAACGTCTGAAATATCACAGCCGTATACGTTTACTTTGGCATTATTACAATTTACGCTTACGCAAGAATTTGTTCCCGTTTTATCATCTGTGCTTTTACCCTTTATTTTCATACCGTATAGAGTTAAATTTGCACCGTCTTCGTCAATGGTGAAAATAGAATCGTTATAAGTTGATAAAATTATATTGTTCTTTCCACCAACCAAAACCATATCTTTTTTAACTGAAAACGACTTAAAATCATTTGTTAAAACCACGTCGTTATCAAGATAATATATTCCACCGTTTTCACATGCGTTTTTAACTTCTTCTGCTGTTTTTACATATTCCATCTCTTGATATTCCGAACCTAAAGTTGAAAGTTTTGAACGGCTTACATATTCAAATTCTTGGCTATCTTTATTCCATACGTAAGTGAAATCCGTATCACGGGAAATAACGTCTTGCCCGTTTCCGTATAAAACTTCAAGCGCTTCGCCTATTTCAAAGTCGCCGTTATTATTCTTACTAGTAACAGCGGTATTTATGCTCTGTAGCCTTTGCGTATCGTAATCTATCGTTTCACTCTTGCTTTTACCTTTGAACCAAACAAAAAGCATGGTCGCTAAAATCGCAAGAGTTAAAACTATTATAATTGTCTCTATAATAATAAAATTTCGTTTTGAATTTTTTTCTTCCATATTATCTCCTTTTATAAAGATAGTATGAACAAAAAAATAATTACCATACAAAATTATATAAAAAAGAGATTGCAAAAATGCAATCCCCGTTTTCTTCTTGCTACTTAAATTACACAAAGGACAAAAAAAGAGATTGCAAAAATGCAATCTCCGTTTTTTTGTTATCTCTTTGAGAATTGTGGAGCTCGACGAGCTTTCTTTAAGCCGTATTTCTTTCTTTCCTTCATTCTTGAATCTCTTGTTAAGAAACCAGCCTTCTTTAATGCTGCCCTTGTTTCAGGTTCAGCTTCTAAAAGTGCACGTGCAATACCGTGTCTGATTGCGCCGGCTTGACCGGTGAAACCACCGCCGATAACGTTAACGATAACGTCATACTTTGCAAGATTTTCTGTTAATTCTAACGGTTGACGAACGATAAACTTTAAGGTATCAAGACCAAAATATTCGTCAAGACTCTTTTTGTTGATTGTGATTTGACCATCACCTGTAGGAATCAATCTAACACGAGCGATAGCCTTTTTCCTTCTACCTGTTCCCCAAAATTGAACTTTCTTTTTAGTAGTAGCTTTTGCCATAATTCACCTCTTAAAACAACTTGAGTGTTTCAGGCTTTTGTGCCTGATGATTATGCTCTGCACCCTTATATACTTTAAGTTTTGTGAGCATCTTTCTGCCTAAACTGTTCTTTGGAAGCATTCCTTTAACAGCTTCGTAAACAGCAACATCTGCCTTTGTTTCCATCAA
>JAZLMT010000043.1:0-3943 GCA_045598745.1 Christensenellaceae bacterium | reverse complement strand
TCGTTATTTTTTGATTGTCAATAGTTTTTTAAAAGTTTTTTGAAAATTTTTTTAAAAAAATAATTCCGCACTTTTACATACGGAATTATTATCTTTTTATAATTAAATTATACTATTTATTTATAAATTAACTAAAGAAGTCGCCACCCTTATCTTCAGAATTATCGTTAGATACTTCGTTTGATACTTCATCTACGGGAGCATTATCTGGATTTTCCGGCTTCTTCGTCATCTTTTTCATTTTGATCGTTTTATAAATAAACGAACCGATCAATACTGCAGCGATTAACCCCAAGAATACGTATAAAATTACGTCTGATGAACCGCTTTTAGAACTTGAACCTACGCTTATTTCAATATCAATTTTCTCAAAACCGATATTTTGTCCTAAAACGCTATCAACGGCAATAGTTTCAACGGAAGATGATAAAACGTTTAACGTTTTAACGTTATTTGCTATAAAGCCACTTGCTTCTTCCTTTTTAACTTTTAAGATAAGTTTAACGTAAACAACGTTGCCTTCGTCATCACTCGGGCGATAATCGTATAAAACGTTTGCTTTAATACCGACTAATTTTGCAACGGCTTCATCAAGTTTAGCTTGTTCTACGGAAACTTGATAACTATACGTCGTTTGTTTTGGGCTTTCATCGGAATCGGCAACAATTTGAATTTTGCTTTCATCAAAACCTACGTTATAACCGGTTGAAGTTGTTCCGTCACTACCCATACAAGCAAATAATGATGAAACCATCAACACTAAAACTACCAATACTAAAAATTTACTAATCTTTTTCATGTTTTCCTACCTTTTTTATAATATATTCGCAATATGTTTTTGCGATGTTTACTTTTGTTATATTTTCTATTTCTTCAAAAAATGCGTTTGAATTGACTTCGCAAACAACAGGCTCGTTATCATATCCGCACAAAAGGTCAACCCCACAATAATCAAGCCCAAGCGTTTTTGCCGACTTTTCGGCAATTTCTTTATAGGCTTTAGATAATTCTACTTTTTCACCCTTTCCACCGAGCGCAATGTTTGACCTAAAGTCCTTTTCGTTTTTCCTGCGCATTGAAGCAACAACCTTTCCGCCGATAACGATAGCCCTTATATCTTCCCCAAATTTCTTACCAATATACTCTTGATATATATGTGGCATATTCTTTAATCTTTCCATTAAAGTTAAAAGTTGTTCTTTTGTATCGGCTTTATAAACGCCCTTTCCCATTGAACCGAAACTTTCTTTAACGATAACGGGAAGTGATAACTCTTTAATTATTCCATCGGCATCTTTATCGCAAATCACTTCTTTAGCGTCATAACAAAGCGGGGCATAAATGGTTTTCGGAATTTTTATTCCGACATTATCAAGTGCAATACAAGTTTCGCCTTTATCGTCGCAAACCCTTATTGATTGATGTGAATTAAAAAGCCTTAACCCCTTTGTTGAAAGATAAAGCGAAGTATATTTATCCTTATCTAAATAGACGGCAAAGTCATACTTTAATATATCGCTTAAATTTAAATACCCGTGGTCTAAAAGGTCACAGTTAACGCAAAACTTTTCAAATTCAGATTTAAGCCTTTCTGCCTGTCTTACCGTGTTAACCGGTTTGCGATAAGCATTTATAATAATCGCACAATTCATCACTAAATTCTATTTTACTATATTTAAAAAATTGTGTCAATAAGGTTTTTAAAAATTTAAAAATCTTTATTTTTTAAATGTATATTGACATTTCGGCTAACATATTTTATTATATAGGTGTAAACAAAAGGTTTACAAATTTATGTGGGGGTTAGACCAATGCAATAAGCGTCCTGAATAAATTATAATATGGGGGATAAAATCAAAGAAATTTAATTTTTGTGCGGTTACTTTTAGTAACCGCTTTTTTTTGCATTTTAGATGACAAATTTATATTAAAGTGCTAATATCTTATTGTTATGACTTTAACAATTATTATTGCGGTTTTAACCTGCTTAACTTTAATATTATCCGTTTTGTTCGTGCCTAAAATAAGTTTTGGAAAGTTTTCCTTTCCGGCATATCCTATTGCGCCTATTTTAGGGGCTATTTTATTGATGGCACTGGGTAAAATTTCTTTGGATAGCGTATTTAACGGTTTAACAAGTGATAACGCAGTTAATCCGCTAAAGATATTAACGATATTTATTTCTATGACAACGCTCTCCGTCTTTCTTGACGAAGTGGGGTTCTTTTCATATCTTGCAAACAAAGTCTTAATGAAAGCGAAAACAAGCCAAATAAAACTGTTTTTATATTTCTATATTATAACTTCGGTTTTAACGATATTTACTTCAAACGATATTATCATTTTAACCTTTACCCCGTTTATCTGTTATTTTTCCAAAAATGCAAAAATCAATCCTATTCCGTATCTAGTTTCGGAATTCGTTTCGGCAAACACTTGGAGTATGTTTTTGATAATCGGTAACCCTACGAATATTTATCTTGCGGGAAGTGCAAATCTAAACTTTTTTGAATACCTGAAAATAATGGCACTACCAACGCTGTTCGGTGGTTTAATTTCTTTGGGATTGCTACTTTTAATTTTCAAAAATTCGTTAAAAACACAAATTTACGAAGCCAACGAAGACGTTAAACTAAAGAATAAACCTTTGACTATAATCGGGCTTGTGTTTTTAGGGGCAACCACGATTCTACTTGCAATTTCAAACTATATAGGGATTGAAATGTGGATATTCTCTCTTTCTTCTGCGGTCCTGTTATTTATAACTGTTTTGATTTATAAACTTATAAAAAAGGAAAGAAAAACAGAACTTATTGAAACGTTAAAAAGAGCGCCTTGGATACTTATTCCCTTCGTGCTTTCAATGTTCATAATCGTTTTAACGCTTGATTATCAAGGCGTAGTTAAAAAAATTGCAGAACTTCTCGGCAATAATAACACGCTTTTCACTTACGGATATTTATCATTTGTTTCTTGCAACGTTATAAACAATATTCCTATGAGTGTTTTGTTCTCGCAAATTATAGGAACGGGTTTAATGGATACGTCACTTGCGGTATACTCAACGATTGCAGGCTCAAATATCGGTGCATATTTAACGCCTATCGGTGCACTCGCCGGTATTATGTGGATAAATATTCTATCTAAAAACGATATAAAGTTTTCTTATTTGTCATTTATCAAATACGGCGTTATAATCGGTATTCCGACAATGAGCGCTACCCTTTTAGGATTAATGATTGTTTTATAATATACCTTGTCATTCAGAGATTGCAAAGCAATCGTAGAATATCTTTTAGATTCCGTGCTTGCCCATTATATAAGCCCATCTCAGAATGACATAAAAATCAAGCATTGTCATTCAGAGATTGCGAAGCAATCGTGGAATCTCTATCGCATGAGATTCTTCGCTTGCCCGTTATATAAGCCCGTCTCAGAATGACAGATATAATTAAAGATACACTCGCCACAAAAGTGGCTCGGTATGACAAGTATAAATTTATACCTATAAAATCTTTCCCCTTAAAGATTAAGGGAAAATACAAAAGAGATTGAAAAGCGTCTTATCCCTCCCCCTTAAAGATTAAGGGGTTAGGGGTTTTGAGGAGTTTGTGAAAAGGGTTAGGTTAAGGGATAGGGGTAAGACGACTCCGGAAAAGAGTTTACCCCTGTCCCTTATTATTAAAAACTTTTGCTTGCCTTTTATTAAAAGAGATTCTTCGTTTGTCCGTTATATAAGCCCGTCTCAGAATGACATAAAAATCAAGCATTGTCATTCAGAGATTGCAAAGCAATCGTGGAATCTCTATCGCATGAGATTCTTCGCTTGCCCGTTATATAAGCCCGTCTCAGAATGACAGATATAATTAAAGATACACTCGCCACAAAAGTGGCTCGGTATGACAAAAACAATTTTATACAAAAAGAATACGGGTAAAAATTT
>JAZLMT010000042.1:0-13390 GCA_045598745.1 Christensenellaceae bacterium | reverse complement strand
TATACCTGTCATACTGACTTTACGTTTGTTACGAGCGTATCTTTAATTATCCTGTCATTCTGAGACGGACTTGTATAACGGGCAAGCGAAGAATCTCTAACTCATACCTGTCATTCAGAGCGAAGCGAAGAATCTCATGTTATAGAGATTCCACGATTGCTTCGCAATCTCTGAATGACAAATAAAAAGGCACTTGATTTCCAAGTGCCTTTTTTATGTTTTATAATAATTTATTATGTTCTATATTAATTTTTTAATCGTAGCCACGGAGAAGTGCCGTTTTAACTTTCGGTTTTACAATCTCTAAAAAACTTTTTGCGTTTTCTATACTTACTTCGTGCAAAGTGTTTGATAAGCAAGTATCAACTTGTTTGAATTTTTGAAGTGCATATTTTTTTGCGCCTTTTATCCACTCGGCAATTCTTTCTATATTATCTTTTTTATGATATTCGTTTATAAGCGTTGTTCTGAACTCATAATCACAACCGCTTGATAAAAAATATTCAACTGTTTTTTCAACGTTTCTCGTATCGTATTTTGTGAGCCCTATAATTTCGGCATAGTTTTCTTTATCGTTTTTTATATCCATTGCAAAGTAATCAACAAGTTTGTTTTCGTAAAGAGTTTTTACCATTTCGGGATTTGTTCCGTTGGTGTCAAGTTTAACCGAAAGCCCTATATTTTTAAGTTTTTCACAAAAATCGGGCAAATCTTTTTGAAGGGTAGGTTCACCGCCCGTTACGCAAACGCCTTCAATAATTCCGCTTCTTTTTTTCAGGTAGTTATACACGTCGTTTTCAATGTCTAACGGTTTTAAAATCTCGGTGTTTTCAACGAGCGGACCGTTATGGCAAAAGCCACATCTAAAGTTGCAAGTTGCCGTAAAAACGGTTGATGCAACTTTCCCGTCATAATCAACAAGAGATAATTTTTCTATTCCAAAAAGTTCCATAACGCCCTCATAGATATTACGTTATTATTTTACTATATAAACTTTCACTTGTCAATTAAATGGGTTTGTGATAAAATACCTTACATGAGAGTAGTTTTACAAAGAGTTTTAGATGCAAGCTTAAAGGTTGACGGACAGTTAATTTCAAGTATAAATAAAGGTTACGTTATATACTTGGGCGTAGGCAAGGGCGATACAAAAGAAACGGCAGATTTCTTTATCAAAAAAATTCCTTCTTTAAGAATTTTTGAAGATGAAAACGGAAAAATAAACAAATCTATCGTTGACGTAAACGGTGAAATTTTATTAGTTTCGCAATTTACTTTATTTGCAAATACTTCGCACGGGAATAGGCCGGATTTTCTTTCTGCCGAACTTCCCGATAAGGCTAACGAACTGTATACTTACGTCGCAAACGGGCTAAAACAAGCAGGTATGAAGGTTAGCCTTGGCGTATTCGGTGCCGATATGAAAATCAATCAAACGAACGACGGACCTTTTACTATAATTATGGAGAAATAGAGTTGTATAGAAGATTTATTGAAAAGTTTATTAAAAATGCTAACGAAACGGATGATCCTACCGTCAGAAAAAAATACGGCAATATTTCCGGTATAACGGGCATTATAATCAATTTGTTCTTAAGCGTTTCTAAAATTATAGTAGGTTTATTTATCGGTGCTATTTCAGTCGTTTCAGACGGTATCAATAACTTATCCGACGCAGGCTCTTCTATTATAACGCTTATAGGGTTTAAGTTATCTTCAAAAAAACCGGATAAGAAACATCCTTTCGGGCACGGTAGAATGGAATATTTTGCCGGGCTTATCGTTTCGGTTGTTATTATCGTTGTTGCGGTGAAATTATTTATTGAATCGTTAAATAAAGTTATTAAAAACGAAGTTATTTCTTTTGATAATACCAAACTTATGATAATCACGTGCGTCATTTTGTCCGTTTCAATTCTATTAAAATTTTGGATGGCGTTCTTAAATAAATATATCGGTAAAAAGATAAATTCCGTTGCTATAGAAGCAACAAGCAGAGACAGTTTAACCGATTGTATTTCCACTTTTGTTGTTTTAATTTGCACCCTTTTATCTTTGGCTATAACAAACGTTCCTATTGACGGAATTGCCGGAATTATTGTTTCACTGTTTATTTTCTATACGGGTATTAAGTCTGTTTTAGAAATTGTCAATATTCTAATAGGTGGTGCACCCGATCCTGATTTGATAAAAGAGATAGCAGAATACGTTAAACATTTTGATAAAAACGTTGTTGGTATTCACGATCTTATGCTTCACGATTACGGTCCGGGAAGAAAAATCTTGGTGCTACACGTAGAAGTCCCTGCAGAAGGGAATATAATGGAACTTCACGATTTGATTGATAATATAGAAGAAAGTTTAGCGGGAAAGTTTAACCTTTTAGCAACTATTCACATGGATCCTGTATTTACAAGCAACGAAAGAGTTAAGCAACTAAAACAAAAAGTTAACGATATTGTAAAAGGGATTGACGAGAATTTTACTATTCACGACTTTAGGATGAACGAAGGTGAAACGCACGCAAATCTTATCTTTGATTTGGTTAAAACTTTTGATACTAAACTTAGCGATAACGAGATAATAGATAGGGTGGAAAGCGAACTGAAAGAATATGACGAAAAATTAAACGCAGTTATTAAAATAGAAAATCAACTCGTATAAAACAAAAAAAGACGGCTAAAAATTAGCCGTCTTTTTGTAACGAAAAATTTATTTATCTTGATGCTTTTCTTGATATTCTTCTAAAGCCCTTGCTAGCTGGTCTGCACAAGAAGTTTTGCCCCTACATTCAATCCCCTTAAGCAAGAAAACAACTTCGTCAATAGTTTTGCCTTCAACAAGCCTACTAACTGCCTGAAGGTTACCTCTGCACCCGTTTGTAAAAGAAACGTCGGTAACAACGCCGTCTTTAATATCGTATTTAATTTCAGTTGAACACGTGCCGTGCGTTTTATAAGTATACATTTTAACCCCTAATCAACCAAGTTTTCATAAATATTGCGATATACGTCAATGGATTTTTCACTCCATTTTTTGTATATGTCTTTTGCAATTTGCCTATTCGGAACAACAAGTTTAAGTTCTAAAACAGGTTGAAGCGGTTCAATAATTTTAAGGAATACCGTATACGTTCCGTCTTTATTCATGTAATAATCGGCAACACTTTCTTGTTTTCTTCTGTATCTTGAACGGTTGTTTTTGATAAAAACGGAAATTTGTTCACGAGTAGACGCAGGAATTTTAACGAAAAAATTTGCCAAACAAACTCTGCCGTCGGGCGTGATAGAGTAGAGTGGCTCGTTACCACCGATATCGCATAGCCAACCGCATTCAAGAAGTTGGCTTAACAGTGGTTGACAATCCATATAAGCAAGCCAGCTATTAGACGAGCAACACATATCAAGCACAGTGTTTTCTGATAGAGGCACTTCCATTTTGTCAAAAACAAAAAGCAATATTAACTTGTTTAATGACGAATCGCCCTTGACTTGCATTATATTTCTCCTTATATTTAGTGAAATAATTTTAACACTCTTTTTTGATTTTGTAAATGAAATTGTTTAAAAAAAGGAAAAAGGTTGTAAAAAAGGGTTTATAAAGTGACTTTTTTATGCTATAATATACAATGGAATTGTATATAGAGGTATATAATGAACAAAGAAATTGAGTTAAAAAACTTTATTGAAAAGTCAAATGAATTAGTTAGTAGCAATTATATTTTGGCAGATATAAAGATTGTTAACGTCTTAAAAGCGATTGCTACATCTGAAACACTTTTAGGGCTTATTAAAAATTGCTTAACCGGTTTTAATTATAAAAAAGCAAAAGAAACGTATTTTGTTGAAAGTAAATATCTTTCAAAAGATAAGAAGGTTTTTGTTCTCCCAAATAGCCAAAAGGATATTATAGCTTTTGTTTTCTTAACTTTAATGGATATTGATAACAAAGTTATAACTTTAGCTGAACTTTTAGATAAGTATTTTTATGAAGACGGAAGTTCTTTTTCGCAATATTCACTTTTTATAGAACAAATGATAAAGCCTTTTGTGGATACCGTTGTATACCTAATGCAAGGTGTTATTTCCGGAGCGGTGCAAGATCCTAAAGATGCGCTTTTAGAATTGGAAAGAAAACAAAAAAAGATTAAAGAAGAAGAGGAAAGAGAGTTATTAAAGGTTAAAGAACTTGCAAAAAAGACTTATGGTGAAAATCTTAAAACGGTCCGCCGTATTCTTTTTGAAAATAAAAAAGCATTTCAAGCCGGTAAACTTTCAGACGTTGAAAAAGACGAAAGGGTTTTGGTTATTGATAAACTTTTAAAAGCGCTTGATAAGGAAGATAAAGAAGAAATAACTTATGCTTTTTTGTGCTATTATTATCAAGCAAAAGCACATTTTTTTAACCGTCAATTCAGAGTGAAAAAAATCAGAAAATTGTTAAGCGAAATTATTTATGAATTTTAAGGAAAAATTAATTCAAAAAAATCCTATTTATAACGGGAGAATATTGAATTTGAGGAACGATAACGTTCTTCTTCCAAACGGAAAAACTGCAGACAGAGAGGTTATTGAGCATAACGGCGGTAGTGCTATTATTTGCATTAAGAACAATAAAATTCTTTTGGTTAAGCAATATAGGTATCCGTTTAATGAAGAAACGCTTGAAATTCCAGCGGGAAAATTAAACAAAGGTGAAAAGGCAAGTGATACTGCGATTCGTGAACTTGAAGAAGAAGCCGGATTAAAGACGGATAACGTTAAGTTGGTTTTCACGATGTATCCAACCCCTGCCTATGATACCGAGATAATTAGAATTTTTGAAGCCGAAGATTTTATCGCTTCGCATCAGCGTTTAGATGATGACGAATTTTTATCGGCTTCATGGATAGAGTTAAATAAAGCAAACGAAATGGTAAAGAACGGGCAAATAAAAGACGGTAAGACAATTATTGCTATTCTTTATGCTATAAATAAACAATGCTAAAAGAAGGACGAAATGAAAAGAGTTGATGTTAGAAACGTTGCAATTATTGCACACGTAGATCATGGTAAAACAACATTAGTTAACGAAATGTTAAAGCAAGGCGGGATTTTCCGTGAAAATCAAGAAGTTATGGATAGAGTTATGGACTCGGGCGATCTTGAGAGAGAAAGGGGAATAACGATTTTAGCAAAAAACACTTCTGTGTTTTATAAGAATACAAAGATAAACATCGTAGATACGCCGGGGCACGCAGATTTCGGTGGGGAAGTTGAACGTGTTTTAAAGATGGTTAACGGCGTTTTGGTTTTGGTTGATGCCTGTGAAGGCCCTATGCCACAAACCCGTTTCGTTATGCAAAAAGCGTTAGAACTTAATCATAAACTTATTATCGTTGTAAATAAGATTGATAGGCCGGACGCAAGGCTTTCCGAAGTGCAAGACGAAATTTTGGAGTTGTTGTTTGACTTAAACGCAAGTAACGAGCAAATTGATAGCCCGATAGTATTCTGTTCGGGTAGAGCGGGAACGGCAACCACCGATTTGAACGTTCCGGGAAAAGATTTAACACCGCTTTTTGATTCAATTATAAATTATTTTGAACCGCAAGAAGTTGACGATCAAGGTCCTTTCCAAATGCTTGTATCTTCAATTGATTATAACGACTACGTTGGAAGAATAGGTATCGGCAGAATAGAAAGGGGCGTTGCCAAAATAAATCAAGACGTTAAGACTTGCAATTATAATATTTCCGGTAAAGAAATGAGTGGTAAACTTGTTAGCCTTTATCAAATAGAAGGGCTGAACAGAGTGCCTTGTGAAGAAGCAAAAGCAGGCGATATTGTATGCGTAAGTGGACTAGAAAATATTTCTATAGGTGATACGATTTGTGATCCGAATAACGTTGAGCCTGTTCCTTTCGTAAAGATAAGCGAGCCGACGGTTGAAATGACTTTTTCCGTTAACGATAGCCCGTTTGCAGGTAAAGAAGGAAAATTTGTAACAACACGCCATTTGCGTGACAGATTGTTTAAGGAAATGCTAAAGGACGTTTCGCTTCGTGTAGAAGAAACGGAATCATCAGATTCGTATAGAGTATGTGGCCGTGGCGAAATGCACTTATCTATTTTGATAGAGACGATGCGCCGTGGCGGATATGAATTCCAAGTAGGTGCACCGAAAGTTTTATATAAAGAAGAAAACGGAGTAAAATTAGAACCTATGGAAAGGCTTGTAGTTGACGTTCCGGAAGATTCAACGGGTTCAGTATTTTCAAGCATGGGCGTTAGAAAGGGTGAACTTATTCAAATGGAAAACGTAGGTTCAAGAATCCGTTTGGAGTTCAAAGTGCCGGAGCGTGGGCTTTTCGGATATAAATCACAATTCTTAACAGAAACTCGTGGCGAAGGCGTGTTCAATACCGTTTTCTATGGATACGAGCCGTATAAGGGTGAAATTCAAAGGAGAACTACGGGTTCTTTGGTTGCGTTTGAAACGGGCGAATCAATAACTTACGGTTTGTTTAATGCGCAAGGCAGAGGTCAACTTTTAATAGGTGCAGGCGTTCCCGTATATGAAGGTATGGTCGTTGGTATAAATCCTAAAGACGAAGATATAAGCGTTAACGTTTGCAAGAAAAAGCACTTGTCAAATACTCGTGCTTCCGGTTCTGACGACGCACTCCGTTTGGAAACGCCAAAGATTATGTCGCTTGAAGAAGCAATGGAATTTATTGCCGATGACGAACTTTTGGAGATTACGCCAAAGAACATAAGAATAAGGAAGAAGACATTGGATACCGAAACTAGACTTAAGAGAAAGTTTAGAGGATTAGAATAATATTAAGGCGTGGGATAACCACGCCGTTTTTATAAAATAAATAAGGAGCAGATAAATGATAAACAAATTTTGTAAAAAGCCACTTGAAGAATGCACTATATCGCTTGCAAACGTAGCTCTTGGTAAAGAGCCGGCAGATATGGTTATAATTAACGCAAAGCTTATAAACGTTTGCACGAAAGAGATAATAGATAATACTTCGGTTGCTGTTAAATGTGGTAGGATTGCTTTAGTAGGTGATGCAAAACATTGTATCGGTAAAGAAACGGAAGTTATTGATGCAAAAGGCAGATATTTAGCACCTACGTTTTTAGATGGGCATATGCACGTAGAATCATCTATGCTTACCGTTGGCGAATATGCAAAAGTAGTTATTCCGCACGGCACGTCCGGTATCTATTTTGATCCGCACGAAATATGTAACGTTTTAGGGCTTGACGGCGTAAAATATATGTTGGAAGACGCAAAGAGAACACCGCTTAAAGCAATGCTAACGGTTCCGTCTTGCGTTCCTGCTGTTCCCGGTTTTGAAGATACGGGTGCATCAATAAATGCTGATGATATTAAAGAAGCAATGAAGTGGGATGAAACGGTAGGGCTTGGTGAGATGATGAACTTCCCCGGGGTTATATACGGCAATCCCGAAACACATAGAGAATTAGAAGAAACGTATAAGGCAGATAAAGTCGTTACAGGGCACTATTCTATGCCTGAAACGGGAAACGGCTTAAACGCCTATATTGCTTCGGGTGCAAGATGTTGCCACGAATCGGTTAGACAAGAAGATATACTTGCTAAAATGAGACTCGGTATGTATGCGCAACTTCGTGAAGGTTCTGCTTGGCACGATTTAAAGAATTTAGCACCGGCAATAGTTAAAAATAAAATTGACACGAGATTTGCTTGTTTGGTTACGGACGATAGCCACCCGCACACGTTAAAGAAGAAAGGGCATTTGGATTTTGTTGTTCGCCGTGCTATAGAAGAAGGTATTGATCCTATAACGGCAATTCAAATGGTAACGATAAACACGGCAGAGTGTTTCCGTATGGCAAACGAACTCGGTTCTATTGCTCCTTCAAAATGCGCAGATATGGTTATAATTTCAGACCTAAACAGATGCGTTGTTGACGAAGTTATTATTGACGGCGAAGTTATTGCTAAAGATAATAAACTTATAAAAGAATTTGCGCCGTATACTTATCCGGAAAAGGCAAAGAATACCGTTCATCTTGATAAAATAAATATAGAAGACTTAAAGATTGAAGCTAAAGACGGAAAACATAAAGTTCACGTTATAGGCTTTAATGCAGGTAGCACGATATCAGTTGATAACGTTTTGGAAATGACGGCGACTAAAGGTGAACTTAAGGCAGACGGAAGCCAAGATATTATGAAGGCAATCGTTTTTGAACGCCATCATAACACAGGAACGGTTGGAAAGGGCTTTGTTAAAGGCTTTGGAATTAAGAACGGGGCTTTGGCGCAAACAGTTGCGCACGATGCACATAACCTTATCGTTATAGGCACAAATGACGAGGATATGGCTATTGCGGCAAAC
The DNA here is from genome assembly GCA_045598745.1 of Christensenellaceae bacterium. GTDB lineage: Bacteria > Bacillota > Clostridia > Christensenellales > Borkfalkiaceae > UBA1259. The sequence continues at coordinate 5,007 of JAZLMT010000042.1, read as the reverse complement.
ACCTTGATAAAATGTGGTGGTGGAGCCGTTACTGTTCAAAACGGCAAGATTTTGGGGCTTGTTGAATTAGAGGTTGCAGGGCTTATGAGTGAAAAATCTCTTGATGAACAAGATAAGCTTGTTAGCGAGTTGCAACAAAGTTGGAAGACTTTGGGTTGCACTTTCCCTTCACCGTTTATGACTATGGCACTTTTACCACTTGCTTGTATACCTAATATAAGGCTAACGAACAGGGGGCTTGTTGATATAAATAAATTTGAGTTTACTGATTTAATAGTTGAATAAAATAATGTAAATGGATAAAATGTACAATTCAAAATTGCTTATATTTGCAAGAAAATTAAGAAGGAATATGACAAAGGAAGAAAAACATTTGTGGTATGACTTTTTAAGCAGTTATAAGTATAAGATTTATAGGCAAAAGATAATAGGGAAATATATAGTAGATTTTTATTGTTCAAAAGCAAAATTAGTTATTGAAATAGACGGTTCTGAACATTATCTAGATAAAAATATTGAAATCGACAAAGAAAGGACTAAATATTTAGAAATGTATGGGATAAATGTTATAAGGATACCGAATAATGAAGTAAATTATAATTTTGAAGGTGTTTGTAGATTTATAGAAACAAAGATTGAAGAAAGAATCAACGGCAACAAAAAGGCTTCCACTTAAACTTAAGGGGAAGTGGCAATGAAATTGCCGATAGGGATTTTATCCCTTCCTTTAGTCCTTCCCTTGTAAACAAGGGACGGCGAATGCGGTATAACATGATAGAAAGCAAACAAAAAAGCCACTCTAAAAATAGAGTGGCTTAAATTGTATTTTAAGTATTTACTTAATTATTGAAGTGGAACGAAGAAGTAAATAGCGAAGAGAATTGCAACGATTCCTGTGAAGAGTGAAATTCTCCATTCAGGTTTTTCAACTGAACCGTCTTTACATGCTTTATATTTGATTAAATCAATTAAGTATGTTATGATAGAGATGATAACGAATGAAAGGATACCAACACCGATACCTGTTGTGATTGAATATGCAAGTGGCATAATGATGATTGTTAAGAAAGCAGGAACAGCAACACGGATAGCGTCAAAGTTAACTTTCGTGATATTCTTCATCATAAGAACGCCAACGTAAACAAGTGCAGATGCAGCAGCAGCAGATGGAATCATAGCAAATACAGGCATTAAGAATATAGACAAGAAGAATAAAATTGCAGTAACCAAAGCGGTTAAACCTGTCTTACCACCGGCAGCGATTCCGGCACCTGATTCAACGAACGTTGTAACTGTAGATGTTCCAAGTAAAGCACCTGTGCAGGTAGCGATTGAATCGGCATACATAATCTTATCATAAGCGATAGGCGTTCCGTTTTCATCAAGAAGACCTGCTTCTGAACAACAACCAAGGCAAGTTCCCATTGTATCAAACATATCAATCATAGAGAAAGAAATGATTGTCATGATAGCCCAGAAAGCTCTACCATTACCAAAAGCTTCCCAACCAGAATCAGAGAAAGCAATACCAAGAGTGCTCTTGTTACCAAAAGAGAAGAAATCTGCAAAGTTATCCCAAAAAGCCCAAGAAATACCATTTTTACCAGTGATATAATAAGTGTCTGTAACGCCTAAAGGAATACCGATAATTGTAGCAAATAAGATACCGAAGATAACAGCCCCTTTTATTTTTAAGTGAGACATTATTGTGATTGCAAATAAACCAATAAAACAAACAGCGGCATAATGTGCAGTTGTTGTTACAGCAGAAAGGTTAACATAGGTAGGTATTGGTTTTCCGTCTCCAAAGAAATCTATTGTTCCAACTTGAATAAGTTGACCCCATTGAGCTGTTTGTATGTCCCAGCTCTTTAAATTAATCATACCAACTTGTGTGAAACCGTTTGTTACGATAACGCCAGCATTTTGGAAACCGATGAAAGCGATGAACAAGCCGATACCTGCAGGGATAGCAACTTTAAGAGAAGTAGGGATACCTTCAAAGATATATTGTCTTAAAGATTTACCTTTAATGGTGATGATAGAAAGTGCTAAGAAAAGAATACCAGAAATAAGAACTAACATCATAACTTCGCCAAGAGCAAAACCAGAAGCAGAAGCTACAGCGGCACTTGAACCACCAATAAGTGTTCCAACTTGAGCGTTAAGACCCATACCTGGGGCTTGTGCTAAAGGCAATTTAGCCAAAAAAGCCATTAAAAGTGTTCCGATAATAGCGCCGAAAGCGGTTGCCATAAAAATTGAAGGCCACATAACATCAGCTCTATTATTCCAAAGGATTTGGTCTGGGTTAACTGTTAAGATATAAGCCATAGCAAGGAAAGTAACGATGCCGGCTACGATTTCCGTCTTAATAGATGACCCACGTTCTGTTATGCCAAAAAAGTTATCTAACTTTTTTGCAAAACCTGTTTTTTGTGTGTTTTCCATAAAACATCTCCTTTAAAAAAATTTTTTTAACTTTTATATTTAATGGGGGGAACCCAAAAAATACTGGATAAATATTTACACTGTCATTCAGAGATTGCGTAGCAATCGTGGAATCTCTATAGATATATTCGTTTATATAACAAACTCGGTATGACAAGAATGAGATTCTTCGCTATCGCCCTGAAAGACAAGGGTTTAAAATAAAAATTTGGTATCTCTCACGAAATACCAAAAAATGAAAAAAACTATCCCCATGTAAACAAAGAAGAAAGTTAAAATCACAATAGTAATTCATTAACGGTGAATCGTAGAGACGCGCGACCATATTACGCACATATATTGCAAAAATATATTCAATTTTTATTACATAAAAAGTATATCAAAAAAGAGTTTTTAAGTCAACCGTTTTTTAAATAAAAAAACTCAAAAAACGACAAAAAATTAGGGCGTAGAAAAAACTACGCCCTAAAATGAAAATCATGATGCTTATTTATATAATGTTTGTTTATCTATTGTTGCATCCGTTGTTACCTAAAAATCCGTTTTTGCAAAAGCAACAGATAAGTAAAAGAGCAATAGGCAAGCAATAGCAACTACTAAAGAGTGAAGACAAACACCCACTCTTGCATAAACAAATAATAAATAGGATAACTAATATCCAAAGACAGCAGTTATTACTGCCAAATAGGTCAAAACCGTTCATATATGTACCTCCAATTTTTTCTTCACTTCACTTTTGATTATGGGTGAAGTTGTTTTCTACTATATATAATAGTAAAAATGTATAAAAAATGTTACAAAAGATTATTATTTGTTTGCTTGAAATTTTAATTTGTGGTAAAATTAACAATTGGAAATAGTGATATTTTCGGCTTTTTGGCAGATATTTATATAAATTTGACCAAAAAAAGTATATTTTTTCTTTTTCAACAGATATTCCTTTACGGAAATTTGATTGGAGGCTTTATGAATAACAATAAGACTAAACTTATCGCCTTTATCGGCGTTATGGCTTCTTTGGAATTTGTTGTTTTATTACTTGAAACTTATGTTTTTGGGGTTTTGATTCCCATTGCGCCACCTTGTATTTTATCAATTTCTATCGCAATAACACTTTCTGTTTACGATGGCGATTATAAAAAAATGTTTATCGGCGGAACGATTTTAGGCGTTTGCTCTTTTATAATTTCGTTTATCGTTGGGCTTGCATCGTTTATGCTTCCGTGGATTTCAATACTACCAAGAATTTTTATCGGTATTGTTGCTTTTTTCGTAACAAAATTATTCGGATTTTTTTGCAGAAAAATAAAGAATAATAAGATAGCTAAATATTTGCCGTATATAATGGGCGCTATCTTCGGCGTTTTAACAAATACCGTTTTAACTTTATTTGCTTTATATTTTGGTGGCTTTATAGGTATGGAAGAAATTGTTGCTACCTTTATTGCAATCAATTTTCCTTTGGAAGTGGTTGGCAGTGCAATTTTAGTTCCTGTTTTCGTAAATACTTTAAGGTCGGTTACCGGGAGAAAATATGATTTTAACTATTGATATAGGAAACACTAATATTAAATACGGTGTTTTTGACGATAAAAAACTTTTGGCTTCTTTTAGAGTTTCTTCAAGAAGAAAGTTGACGGCTGACGAATACGGTTCGGTTTTGGTTAACCTTTTGCACGATAAAGGAATAAATAAAACCGATATTAAAGGAATTATTATTTCTTCGGTTATTCCTTCGTTAAATTATACGATTACGCATATGTGCGAGTATTTCTTTTCTATAACTCCGCTTATGGTAGGGGCAGGAATAAAAACAGGGCTAAAAGTTCAAGTTGAAAATCCTAAAGAAGTGGGCGCAGATATTATTGTCAACAGCGTTTCGGCGCTTAAAAAATACGGTAGCCCTATCGTTGTTGTGGATTTTGGAACAGCAACCACTTTTGATATTATTACCAAGGAAAATTGTTTAATCGGCGTCGTTATCGCTCCGGGTATTAAAACGGCACTTGAAGGGCTTGTTAATAATACCGCACAACTTCCTACTATTGAAATTGATGCACCGAAAAGCGTTATCGGTAAAAACACGATAACAGCTATGCAAGCGGGTATAGTATTCGGATTCAGCGGGCTTGTTGATAACATATTAAATAAAATTAAAAAAGAAATGAAACTTGATGATCTCACCGTTGTCGCAACAGGTGGTTTGGGTGAGATTATTGCTAAAGAAGTTAAATCTATAACTAAAGTTGACAGAACGTTAACTTTAGACGGTTTAAGATATATTTATGAACTTAACAACTCTGGAGGTTGTCTATGAAAAAAGTTGGCGTTGCTATTTTAGGTTTAGGCGTAGTTGGTGGTGGAACTTATAAAATCATTACCGATAATCACGACTATTTTATGCAAACACAAAACATGGATATTAACGTTGAAATGGTTTTGGAAAAAAATCTAGAGAGAGCAAAGAGTTTGGGTATTCCGGAAGCAAATTGCGCTCACAGTATTGAAGAAGTCGTTTCTAATCCAAACGTTGATATCGTTGTTGAAGTTATCGGC
>JAZLMT010000041.1:0-6117 GCA_045598745.1 Christensenellaceae bacterium | reverse complement strand
TCTTCGCAAAGTTATATTAAATAAATCCTTTAGCTTGCCGTAAGGCGAATTTCACTGCCGATAGGCAATATCACTGCGAAGCAATATAACAAATCCGCTTGCGGATTTATTTAGTTGTCGCAATTCCCTACGGGAAGAGCGACAAATGCCTTGCATTTTTTTATTCTTATTTTTTTCTATTACTTAAATAATTCTAGATTAAAAAGGGAATCGCAATAGTTCATTAAATCTTCTTTACTATAATTGATGTTATCGTTTAACATATTATATCCTAACGTTGCAAGCCCACCGATATAAAAATTCATTAAAACGTCTTTAGGAATAGAATATTTACAAGAGATTTTTGACATACTTTCGTAATAGTTAACACTTCTCTTTAACGTTTCTACAACTACGTTTATAAGTTTTTCGTTTTCATTTTTTATTATTTTTGTAAGTTTTGGCTTGTTTTCCAAAATAAAATCTATAACGCTGGAAATAAGCGTTAAATACATTTCTTTATAGCTTGTAAAATTTGCTTTTTTTACTGCTTTTTCAAAAAGTTCTTCTGAAAGCGAACTTAAAATAAAATCAAATAAATCGTCTTTATCATAAAAATGCGTGTAAAACGTTGCCCTGTGAATCATTGCCTTTTCACAAATCTCGTTAACGTTTATTTTGCTATAAGGCTTTTCTTCCATTAAATCCAACAAGGAAAAAGCAAGTAGCCTTTTTGTTCTTTTTACCCTTAAATCTTCTTTTGCCATGATTTGCCCCCACAAATAGACAGAAATAAAAAACTGTCAAATATCTTATAAATTGAAAAAAGTGTTAAAAAAACTTTTTTGACAATAAATAGATTATAGTATATATTTATATTAGTGTCAACAATATATACACATGTCTAAAAAAAGGAGTTCTATGAAAGAGATAGAAGTAAAAAATTTTACAAAAGATTACGGTTTCGGCCGTGGTGTTTTTGATATTTCTTTTGAAGTGAATAAAGGCGAAGTGCTTGGTTTTTTAGGCCCTAACGGTGCGGGAAAATCTACAACGATAAGGCACTTGATGGGTTTTTCAAAGCCGGAAAGCGGAAGCACGAAGATTTTAGGTAAAGATACTTTTGATAACTACGTTTCATTTATGGATAAAGTCGGATATCTTCCGGGAGAAATAGCACTTCCTGACGGGCTTACCGGTTATCAATTTATTGATATGATGAAAAAGATGAAAGGCAATGCGGACGATAAATGGATAAATTATCTTATGCAATACTTTGAAGTTGATGCACACGGCGAAACTAAAAGGATGAGCCTTGGCGTTAAAAGAAAGATAGCAATCGTAGTCGCATTTATGCATGATCCGGATATACTTATTTTAGACGAGCCTACTTCAGGGTTGGATTTAGAGATGCAAAAAAAGTTTATAGAATTTATTAAGGAAGAAAAGAAAAGGGGTAAAACAATTCTTTTGTCCAGCCATATTTTTTCCGAAGTTGATGCAACTTGTGATAGAATTGCAATAATCAAAGATGGGAAAATAGTTTCAACTTTTGTTGCAGACGACTTAAAGCATAAACAAGAGAAAAAGTATTTATTAACGTTTAATAATAAAGAAGAAAAACAAAAATTTATAAAAAATAATAAAGGCAAAAAAGAATTTAAGATAAAAACCGAAGATGAAGAAAAGATTTCTGTTGTTGTTTTTGATAAAGACATAAACGTTTTGACAGAAGAAGTTTCTAATTATAATATTTGTGGCTTTGAGCATCAAAAAGAAACGTTAGAAGATTACTTTATGAGTTATTATAAAGAAGACAAACAATTTGGGGGTTCTTTATGAGTGAAAAGTTGATTGAAATAAAAAACCTTACAAAAGATTACGGCGATGGCAGGGGAATTTTTAATATAAACCTTGATTTATACCGTGGCGAGATTTTGGGATTTGTCGGAGCAAACGGCGCAGGAAAAACCACAACGATAAGAAACATTATGGGCTTTTTGAAGCCTGATAGCGGTAGCATTAAAATTTGCGGTTTTGATAGTTGGGAAGAAAGTGAAAAGGCAAAGCCGTTTATCGGATACGTTCCCGGTGAAATTGCTTTTCCGGATTTAAAAACAGGAACTGTGTTTTTAAAATCGCAGGCAGAATTTTGGGGAATTAAAAATCTTGATTTTTCAAACGAATTAACAAAAAAACTTCAACTTGATCCAACGGCAAACTTAAAGCGCATGAGTAAAGGCATGAAGCAGAAAACGGCAGTTATTGCGTCCCTAATAAACGATCCCGATATTTTAATTTTGGATGAACCTACAACAGGGTTAGATCCGCTTATGAGAGTTTCGCTACTTAATATTTTGCTTGAAGAAAAGAAAAAAGGCAAAACGATTTTAATAAGTTCGCACCTTTATGAAGAGTTAGAAAAGATAGCAGATAGGGTTGCTTTAATAGATAAAGGTAGAATTATTGATATTGCCGATATGGATAAAATAAGAAACAGGGATAGCGAAGAATTAAAGATAGAATTCAATAAAAAGGAAGATTATTTGGCATTTAAGAAATTAAAGTATGATTTTATAAGAGATCAAAAAGAATTTTATCAAGTTACGATAACGATAAAGAAAGAAAAATTAAAAGACTTATTTAACGACTTGAAGAAATATGACGTAAAATTTATTGCGCAAGAAAAATATAATTTGGAAAAGTATTTTAATTCTGTATTTGAAAAGGAGAAGGAAAATGATAAGTAAACCATTATTAAAACAATCATGTAAAGCAAACGGTATTATGTGGATAATCATAACTTTTGCAGTATGTTTTATGTTGGCGTGCGTTATGATTATCGGTGGTAACGGAGATATCAGTAGAACAAAAAACGCTATTCAAAATCAAACAATAAAGGGCGAACTTGAAGCACAAACGCAAAAGCGTGGTATAAATTATTTTGAAATGAGCCAAAACGGCTTAACGTATTTTGACAGTCAATTTGTTTCTGAATTTAATAATGCAACACAAACGCCTGATTTTGCTACGATTTATGGTTCACAAGGTGAAGAAACGGCAAAAAAATATGCAGTAAGCGAAGCGTATAAAAACGCATGTTCAAAAATGCAAGAATATTGCACGAGTGTTGCAAAGGCAGTTTTAGGTGATAAATATTCTGAAGACGCTGTTGAAGCAAAAGAAATAACGGGGCTTATAATGTATACTGTAAATCCGCTTAGTGACGGCGTGAGCGGTATGTTTGATGATTTTTATATAGCAAACGGCGTGGATGCACCGAGATATGATTTTACGGGTGCGCTTTTAGAAACACAAGAAGAAGATAGGCAAAGGCAAGAATATATAAAAGAGTATGCTTTTACGAATTCTTCAATATTTTTAGCAGGAAATATGATTAGCGAAGATAACGTTAAGTCGGCAGTCAGCGTTTTAGAAGAATATAATGTTACGTTAGAACAATATAAAGAATTCGGCTATACTAATTTTGAAAATATTAAAAGCATTGCAAGAGAAGCCGTTTTAACTTACAGTTCTAATTTAGATTACAGAATAGAAAATATGAAAGACGGGGAAACGGAAGACGGTATTAAGAAAGAATTAAGCGAAAAGTTTTCAACTAGTTTTCTTTCAAGTTTGCCGGAAGAAGTATCGGACGCTTTAAAAGATATAGGCAGTATGGACTTATACGGAATTTTAGTCGGTTCAATTTTCTTTAAGATAGCCGGATTACTTCTCCCTATAATCTATATGATAATGGTTTCAAATAACCTTATAGCAGGGCAAGTTGATAGCGGTTCTATGGCATATATACTTTCTACACCGACAAAGAGAGGAACTGTTTCGTGGACACAAATGTTGTTCCTGGTAGGCTCGATTTTCTTAATGTTCGTATTTACAACTATAACAAGTATTGTTTGTTTTGAAATAATTGAAGTTGATACGGGGTTAAATATAGGCAAACTTCTTTTGATAAACCTTGGCGCATTCGTCGTTATGTTTGCAATGAGCGGAATTGCATTTTTAGCATCAAGTTGGTTCAACCGCAGTAAACACGCAATGGCTATCGGCGGTGGGCTAAATATATTCTTCTTGGTTGCAACGATTTTGGGGTTATTCGGAACTTCAATAATACCACAAATAATAAGAATGGATGAATTGAATTACTTTAACTACGTTTCTATTATTTCGCTTTTTGACGTTGTATCTATTTTAGATTCAACACTTGCTTTCTTGTGGAAATACGCTATACTTATCAGTATAGGTGTTGTTTGTTTCGTTATAGCGTTTATAAAGTATAAGAAAAAAGATTTACCTTTATAAAACAAAAAAACAAGTAAAAAGGGGTTCAAATTAGAACCCCTTTAAAATTATAAAAAGGCTTTTTTAGAGCCTTTTTTTCAATTTTCTTTTCCTACTAAATAGTCAACCGAAACGTTAAAATAATTTGATAAAAGTATAAGTTGTGAAATGCTCGGTTCACTGTGCCCACTCTCCCAGTGCGATATCGCCATTTTAGACATGTTTACAAGTTTTCCTAATTCAATTTGAGAAATGTTTTTCTCTATTCTTAATTCCTTTAATCTTTCTCTAAACTCCATATAATTATTGTAACCAAAAGTGTTACAAAATACTTGACTGTAACAAAAATTGTTACTATAATTAAAATAAATAATTAAAGGAATTAAAAATATGGATATAAGTTTTTGTGTACCAATTTATAACGTTTCACTATATTTATCTGCATGCTTAAATTCACTTTTATTAGTAAAAAATATTGATTATGAAATAATTTGCGTAGATGATTGTTCCACTGATAATTCACTTGAAATTGCGTTAGAATATGAAAAAAAATATTCAAATATTAGGGTAATTAAAAATACAGTTAATATGGGCGTTTCTTATTCAAGGAACGTTGCAATAAAAAACGCTCAAGGGAAATACGTTTGGTTTGTAGACGCTGATGACTGTATTTGCCATGAAATAGTAGATAGATTTTATGAAATTTCTACGAAAGAAGATGCAGATGCCGTTCTTGGACAATATAAAAAAGTTGAAAATGATTATAAATATGAAATTGATGATTTAAGAAATAAAGTTATAAATTATCAAATTGTTCAAGATAAAAACTCAAAATATTGTTATAGTGGCAGTACTTGTTTTCGGGGAATATATAAAAGAAGTATTTTTATAGATAATGATGTATTTTTCTGCGAAAAAATGAAATATGCAGAAGATACTCTAATGGTTTTTGCTTTTGCTAATTATGCAGGTGTGATAGTTCAAACCGATGCAATATCTTATTTATATAGACAAAATTACAATTCTGCAATGCATACAAAAACATTAAAGCAAAACATAGCACGATATCAAAGTTATTATACTTTTTATAGAGAATTAGAAAAAATGATTAATAATGGGATAAAGGATATTTTTGATGCAAAAATAAAACAACAGTCTTTAAGGCAAACCATTGTGCTAACATTAGCAAAAGTTCAGGATAAAAAGTTTATAAAAAAAGAACTAAAGAAATTAAAAAAAGAAAAAATATATCCGTACTCTTTTAACAAAAACGTATTCAAGGGCAAAGGATCGTTTTTTACGCAATTAATTATATTTTTACTACAAATAAAACCTTTCTTTTGGATTTTACATTATTTATATACGCATAAACAAAAAGACACTTCTAAATAAAAAGAGAGCAAGGAAATTTCCTTGCTCTCTTATTTTTACAAATTTTAGTTAAAAGAATCTTTATAAGCCTTACCAAACTTAAAGATAGGTGTTTTTGAAGCACCGATCTTTATTTTTTCACCCGTCTTTGGGTTGATAGCTTCTCTTGCTACCTTTTTCTTTAAATCAAAAGTTCCAAATCCGGAAATTTGAATTTTATCTCCGTTTTTTAAGCCTTCTGTGATAGCTTCAATTGTTGCATCAAATGCACCGGTTGCATCTTTCAAAGTGATACCCGCTTTGTTAGCGATAGTTCTAATTAATTCGCTTTTGTTCATATAGTTTTACCTCCAAACATATATATTTAAATTATACCATAATATTATTTTTTTTCAATAGTTTTTTAAAATTTCTTGGTTTTTAGGTTATAAAGCGGTTCTTTTTTCTTTTTCTTGACATTTGAAT
>JAZLMT010000040.1:0-3056 GCA_045598745.1 Christensenellaceae bacterium | reverse complement strand
GTTAAAATTTGAAGTTAGCGGAGACGATATTAAAGCAATACACATGCTCCCTGGATATACGCATAACATAATAAATTTAAGTAAAACGGAAAATTTGGTTACCGTTATGTGGGCAAACGAACAGTTTAAAAAAGAAAAGCCGGATACGTTTTTTGAGGAAGTTTAGATTTTAATGAACACGACTTTTAAGTTTTATTTTGAGTGTTTAAAAAAAGCACTTAAGGGAGAAACTGTAAAAGAGATACCGGAAGGTATTGATTATAAAGAACTTTTTTATACTTCAACAAGGCAGGGCGTTGTGGTATTATTATCTTATGCGCTTAAAGACGTTATTGATAAATGCCCGACTACTTTTATAGAAGCCTTAAAAAAAGCAGTATCAAGAGAAACGATGAAGGATATTCAAAGTTCGTTTGATGCTGAAAACGTTGTTCAATGTTTTGAGAAAAACGGAATTGATTTTCTTCCTATGAAGGGATATTTTCTAAAAGAAATGTATCCTAAAAAGGAGATGAGATATTGTTCGGATTACGATATTTTGGTTGACCCTAAAAAAATAAAACAAGTGAGAAAGCTGTTATTGTCGTTAGGGCTTAAAATGGACCACTCCGACACTCATCACGACGTATTTTATTTTCCTAACACCAAAACGGTTTTTGAAATTCACAAATTGTTGTTTGTAGGTAAACTGAAAAAATATTTCGGGATAGGCTTTGAAAGGGCTTTTTTAAAGGAAGGGTATAATCATTTTTATCACCTTAAAAACGAAGATTTTTATATTTCGGTTTTAGCACATTACGCATATCATTTTGAGTGCGGTGCAGGTGTTGGGGCAAAGTCAATATGTGATTTAAGAGTCATTAGAAACAACTTTAATCTTGATGACGAATATATCGATTCCGAACTAAAAAAGTGTGATTTATATACGTTTAAATGTCAATTTGAAAAGTTAACTAAAGTTGTTTTTGAAGATGATAAAAGCGACGAATTTATGGATAAACTTTTATTGCATATATATAAGTCGGATTATCTTATAAATTACGAAAACGTTCCGGTAAACAATACGGCTAAAATGGACGGAGATTATGCTAAAGCAAAAAAGAACGCTTTACTTAAAAAAATTATTCCACCTAAAGAAAATATATATTTCACTTATCCTTGGATAAAGAAAGTTAAACTTTTTTTACCGCTCGGATACGTTTTAAGGTGGTTAAGAGTTTTATTTAAAAATCCGAAAAAAATAAACGAATTAGCAAAAATAAACAACGTTGACGAAGAAAAAGTAAACGATATGCGTTATATAAGGAACGGATTGGGTTTATAACGTTAATTTAAAAAATAACGTAAAAATCGTTGACAAGATAAAAAAAATATTGTATTATGAATAGGCTTAAAGAAGAAGTTACCCTTCTCGCCGTTAGTTTTTTATAAAACGGCTCAATAATTTTAGTATCAAAGATGATATTATGGTTAAACGGGTTTTCTTTTTTAAGAGAACCCTTTTTTGTATTCTATGGAAAACCATTGAAAATATATTGTGAGGTATACAACTATTATTAAAAAGGAACATCAAATCAACGAGGAAATTAGGGACAAAGAAGTCCGCCTCATCGGTGAAAACGGTGAGCAACTCGGGTTAGTTTCATCACGTGAAGCTTTGGCTATTGCCGAAGAAAGAGGATACGATCTTGTAAAGATCTCTCCTAATGCAGTTCCACCTGTTTGCAAAGTTATGGATTACGGCAAGTATATTTATGAACTTGGCAAAAAAGAAAAGGAAGCAAAAAAGAATCAAAAGGTAGTTGAAATCAAAGAAATTTGGCTTTCAATGACGATTGACGTAGGGGATTTAAACGTTAAGGCTAAAAGTGCGCAGAAATTTTTAACGAGCGGGAACAAAGTTAAAGTTTCTATCAGGATGAAGGGGCGCCAAATGGCACACTCCGATCTTGGTATAGACGTTATGAAGAAATTCTTTGAACTTGTTAAAGACTGCGGTCAAATAGAAAAGCAACCCTTTATGGAAGGCAGAAGCATTTGGATGATGCTTGCTCCACTAAAGGCATAAAAAATTTACGGAGGGCTTAAGATATGCCAAAAATGAAGACTAAAAGTGCGGCTAAAAAACGTTTCAACGTTACCGCAAACGGCAAGGTAAAGAGAGCTTGCTCAGGTAAGAACCATATTCTTACAAAGAAAGACAGAAAGAGAAAGAATCGTTTATGTGACGGTGCTTACGTAGACGAAACACAAGAAAAGACAATAAAAACACTTATTTATAATAAATAAGGCAAGGAGGTATTATTATGCGTATTAAAAGAGGAGTTAACGCTGTTAAAAAGCGTAGAAAGATATTAAGACTTGCCAAGGGTTATTTTGGTGGAAGAAGTAAGAGATACAGAGTAGCACGTGAAGCTGTTATGAAGGCTCAAAAATATGCTTTCATCGGTAGAAAGAATAAGAAGCGTGATTTCAGATCTTTATGGATTGCAAGAATCAATGCTGCTTGCAGATTAAACGGTATTTCTTACAGCAAGTTTATGTTTGGTTTAAAGAATGCAGGCATTAACCTTAACAGAAAGGTTTTGGCTGATATTGCAGTTAACGATGCAAAGGGCTTTACGGCTTTAGTTGAATCTGCAAAAAAGAATTTAGTTAAATAGTTTAATAAAGCCTACCGTAATCAGTAGGCTTTATTTGAAGATAAAGATGATAACGTCAAGAGCAAACGAAAATATCAAGTTTGTAAGGTCATTAAAAGACAAAAAAACAAGGGACGAAAATAACGTTTTCGTTGTAGAGAGCATAAAACTTGTTAATGAAGCAATCAGTAGCGGATTAAACGTTAAAAAGATTTACGTTACCGAAAACGCAGGTAATAAAGTTTTATCTTGTTCAATACAACCTATAGTTGTTTCGGAAGACGTGTTTAAGTCTATTTCAAGTGAAGTTTCTCCACAAGGCGCACTTGCGGTTGTGGAAAAGCCGAGTGAAAAGCCTTTTAAAAAACAAAATTGTCTTTTACTTGACGGGGTAAGCGATCCGTCAAATATCGG
>JAZLMT010000039.1:0-13364 GCA_045598745.1 Christensenellaceae bacterium | reverse complement strand
TAAAATTCTTTTCTTGTGCTTCTTGAAAACAATGAATTAAATACCTTCATAGGTTCTTTATTTTCGTTGATTATTGAATAAACTGCGTTTGTTATAGGTAAATCAACGTTATATTTTTCACCCAAAAGTTTCATAGCCTTTGCGGTTGCAACACCTTCCGCAAGTTTTGTAAACGGTTCTTTTTTGACAAACCTTTCGCCAAACTTTCTGTTGTTGGAATACTTTGAAAACAAAGTCGTTTCATAATCTCCCAAATGGCATAATCCGTAGGCGGAAAGTTCGCTTCCACCCATGGCTTTAATAAGCCGTGCAACTTCTCTTGCCCCCCTTGCCATAAGCGGACCTTTAAGCGTTTCATATCCACCGCCGTCAAGCATACCTGCCGCTAACCCCATAACGTTCTTTGCGGCCGCACCGACTTCACTGCCGATAATATCGTCACCATAATAAAATCTTATAAGTTCCGATCTGAAATTATCGCATAAAAATTTAACTAGTTCTCTGTTTTCCGAATCTATGACCATGCAATTCGGTAAGCCTTGCGTAAACGCTTGTATATGCCCCGGGCCAACCCAAACTGCAACGTTGTTTTTATCAACACCGCTTTCAATAACAATTTCAGAAAGGCGTTTCCCGGTATTTTCTTCCAAGCCTTTCATACAAAGAACAAACTTTTTATCTTTAATGTCAAAAGAAACGACGCTCTTCATAAATTCACGGAGATTTTGCGCACTGATTGAAATAATGATAATATCAGAACTTTCTATAGCAAGGCGTAAGTCGCAAGTTAAGTTTATGCGCTTATCAAGAGAAACATATTCGTTTTTACCGGTATTTTTAAGTTCTAAAAACGCTTTGCTGTTTTCTCTGCCCCACTCTATAACGTTGTGATTATGGTTTACAAGATACCACCCGATAAAAGAGCCCCATCTACCACAACCAAGAACTGAAATATTCATCTTTTCTCCTTTGAATTTTTAGTCTTTTTTTGTCCTTAATTTCATAAAAAAATATATCACTTAAAGAAAATTTCGCACGATATATATGTTTATGAAAAAAATTATAACGTTTTTCTTTCTACAAAAGCACGGGCAAGCGAAACTTCATCAGCGTATTCCAAATCCGTTCCGACAGGTATGCCGTGTGCTATACGTGTGATTTTTATTCCAAGCGGTTTTAAAAGTTTAGTTATATACATAGCAGTCGCTTCCCCTTCAACGTCGGGATTCGTTGCCATAATAACTTCCTTAACGGAACCGGAAGATATTCTATCAAGTAACCCCTTAATATTTATATCGTTCGGTCCAATCCCGTCAAGTGGCGAAATAACCCCGTTTAGAACGTGATAAACGCCGTTAAACTCATTTAGTTTTTCTATTGCAATAACGTCTTTCGGTTCTTTGACAACGCAAATCGTATCACTATTCCTGTTTGCACAAATCTCACAAATATCACCTTCGGAATAATTCCCGCAAATTTTACAATAGTGAACGTTCTTCTTAACGGAAATTATTGCGTCTGCAAAGTTTTTTGCCTCTTCGTCAGTCATATTAACAACTTTATAAGCAAATCTTTGTGCTGTTTTTGCGCCAACACCCGGAAGATGCGAAAACTCGTTTATAAGTTTTCCAATAGGTTCAATAAAGACCTTCATTAAAGGCCAAGGCCTCCAAATGCACCCATCTTTGAATTATATAATTCATCTGCTTTAGAATAAGCGTCGTTTAATGCTGCGATAATCAAATCTTCAACCATAGTCATATCTTCTAAATCTACGGCATCAGGGTTTATTTCAATACTAGAAACAACCTTTTTTGCGTTCATTTTAACTTTAACAAGTCCACCGCCGGAAGTCCCTTCAACTTCAGCATCTTCTAATTCTTCTTGAGCCTTTTGCATTTCTTCTTGCATTTTTTGTGCTTGCTTCATAAGATTTTGCATTTGGTTTCCACCGCCGAATCCACCACCGAATCCACCGCCGAAACCGCCACGATATCCTGACATAAATTTTCTCTCCTTTAATCTTTTACTATAACAATATCGTCGCCGAAAATCTTTTTCATCTTTTCAATTTCAACGTCGATTTTTTCCATATTTTTTTCGTTTTCGTTAACAGTGACAAGGACGGCAACATCACCGAATTCCGAAAGAGAAGATTCAATCAACGAAACGTTTGATGCCTTTTCAATAATTTCTTTATCACCGTTATTGTTTGCAATAATCGTCACTGCATTTTGCGTTATTTTTATTTTTACCGATTGCATAACGTTCCAAAGCATTTCTGCACCGTTATGTCTTAAGTAGGCAAATATTTTACCTAAAACTTCACTATCAGTAAGTTCGTTAAGTTTCTTTTTAACTTGAACGTTAACTTCTTCTAAAGGTTGTTCGCTAAAGGAATTATCTGTAACTATAGCGCCTTCTTTTATCTTTTTTTCCAACACGCTTATTCTGGACAGAAGAGCATCAAAGTTATAATCAACTTCAGGCCTTGAAGCCTTAAGCGAAGCAGTTTCAAATATAACCCTTTGGTTTAACGTATATCTTAAATTATTTTCAGCATCCGAATAAATTTCAAGAATTCTAATAAGCCTGTCCAGTGTTGTTGTTTCCGTTATTTCTTTAAGTTTATTAAATCTATCCGTAGGAAGTTGCAAAATTTTATTTCCGTCATCACAAGTTTTTGCAACTATCATATCTCTAACGATACTCTTTATATCCTTGATTAAAACGCCTATGCTCTTACCGAGTTTACACATATCGTTGATAATTTCCAAAACCCTGTTTGAAGAGCCGGAAATCAACTCTTTTATAAACGACAACGTCAACTCTCTGTTTGAAGAGCCGAGTATATCCATCACGTCATCATAAGACAGTGCGCTATTGCTATATGAAAGTGCCGTATCGGCAATAGATAAAGCATCTCTAACACTGCCTTCGCCCGCCTTTGCTATTGCATAAACGGCTTCTTTATCGTATTTCTTGCCTTGTTCGTCATAGATTTTAGAAATAAGCTCGACTATTTTATCAGTTTCAACCAATCTAAAATCAAAGCGCATACAACGTGATAAAATAGTTGCCGGAATCTTATGAGCTTCAGTCGTGGCCAAAATAAAAACAGCGTGTTTCGGCGGTTCTTCCAACGTCTTAAGTAAAGCGTTAAAAGCAGGTGTTGTTAACATATGGACTTCGTCAATTATATAAACTTTGTATTTGCAAGAAACAGGCGGATATTGCACCTTTTCCCTTAAATCTCTAATTTCGTTTACACCGTTGTTTGATGCAGCGTCAATCTCCACAACGTCAATATTTGAAGGATCTAATAAAGAACGGCAAACTTCACACTTACCGCAAGGCGAACCGTTTTTCGGATCCGAACAATTTATTGCCCTTGCAAAAATTTTTGCAACGGTAGTTTTACCTGTTCCACGTGTCCCCGTAAACAAATAGGCATGTCCTAATCTATTGTTTTCAATTTGATTGACAAGCGTTTTAACTATATGATCCTGTCCAATAAGATTCTCAAACGTTGTTGGACGGTATTTTCTATATAATGCTAAATACTCCATTTTTTTAATTAAAGTAGTTTCCCTATTTTTTTTCTTATTCTATGTAAAGCATTTTCTATTGACTTTTGTTCTTTATTTACTTTTTCACAAATTCCGTCAATAGTCATACCCGATAGATACATTGTTAATACTTTATATTCAAATCCGCTTAAAATTCCTTTTATTGATATTTTAAGTTCTTCAACGGATTCTTTATTGATATAGTCGGTTTCGGGGTCATTGCCCATTGATAAAAATATTTCTTTTTTATCGTTATTCTCTCCGTCAAAGCCCGATAAAGAAACGTAACCGTTAAGCGGTATATTTTTTTTGCTGTTATTCCGCCTTATTGCCGAAACGATTTTGCTTTTTGCGCAAAGGTAAGCGAAACTTGAAAAAGAAGACTTGCCGTTATACGATTCTATAGCCTTCAAAATGCCAATCGTTCCTTCTTGCACAAGGTCGTCGCTGTCTCCACCGACCAAAAACATTGATCTGCAAGCAGACTTAACGATACCTTTATATCTTTCTATAAGCGTTGTTATAGCAAGCGTATCACCTTTTTTTGCCATAACCACAAGCTCATCGTCAACTATATTTTTATAATCCATTATTTCTTATTCAATCTTTGGCGCACAGCTTCGTAAACCACAACGCCACATGCAACCGAAGCGTTTAACGAATTAACTTTGCCGAACATAGGTATTGTTATAATTCCGTCACACTTCTCTTTGGTAAGCCTTTTAACTCCGCTGTCTTCTCCACCGATAACCAAGCAAAGTTTTCCTGTTAAATCGGACTTATACATTTCCGGTCCGCCGAGTTCTGCACCGTAAACCCAAAAGCCTTCTTCCTTTAGCTTATCTATTGCAGTGTTAATATTCGTTACTTTTGCAACTTTAATGTGATTTAATGCACCTTCACTTATTCTCATAACGGTATCGCTTACAGATGCACTTCTGTCTTTACCGATAATAATACCGTCAACACCGGCACACTCACAAACTCTGATAATAGAGCCGAGATTATGCGGATCCATAATTTCGTTTAATATAACAACAAACCCGTCTTTTTCTCTGCAATCATCTAAAATATCTTCAAGTTCAAAATACTTATAGTCGGAAACGTATGCAATAAAGCCTTGCGAGTGTTTGCTTTCGCTTTCTTTATCTATAACGTATTTGTCCACAATTTGAACTTTAATCTTATGTGAACGGATAACGTTTATAAGCCTTTTGCTTGCATCGTCTTTCAAATCTTTTTGAACTAAAATTTTATCAATTTCTTTATCTGTTTTTAATAACTCGTAAACAGAATTTCTACCTTCAACCTTCATCTTTATTTCCTTCGTCTAATAAACTGTTAATTCTATCAATATTCCCCGTTAAATATAGATAACCTATAAGTGCTTCAAACCCCGTTGAACTGTTATAGTCTTTAACGGAAGCCGATTTGGAACGCGTTGTCTTTTTAGCGTTTCTGCCACGCTTATAAATTTGTTGTTCTTCTTCCGATAAAATCGGAAGAATTTTTTGTATAAGTTTTGCTTGTGCACCTGCGTTTACAATAGCAACCGTTCTCTTATTTAACTCACCCGTTTTCAAATCGTGTTGTAGTGAAAGTTTTTCTCTAACGTAGAGAGAATAAACGGCGTCCCCGATAAATGCCAAAACAATGGGATTAAGGTTATTCACCTTTTCAATATCAAACTTTTCACCGTCATTTAACATATAATAATCCCTCGTATTTTATTATACATTAAAACTTTATTTTTTGCAATAAAAAAGTTATTTTTATGTTATATTTTTAATAGCAAAATACAAAAGTTGTTTGAGATAAATAATCTACTATACCGGAAAAAACCGCATAGGCAATTTCATCTTGATATTCGTCACTAATCAACTTCTTTTCTTCATCGGGATTAGATAAAAAGCCACACTCCGCTATAACGGAAGTATAGTCTGTGCAGTTGAGCATATAATAGTCCCCCGTAAGTGGCTTATAATCTTTTCTACTGTTTAATTCGTTAAAACATTTTTGAATTGAAGAAGCAAGTTTTAATCCGTTTTCATCATTTTCTTTATAAAAAACTTGCGCCCCCGTTCTTGTTGATAGCGGATAATAATTCATGTGAATACTTACTACAACCGTAGGTTTTACGCTCTCAATAATTTCTTTTCTTTTTTTCATGTCGTTTTTCTTTCTGTTCTTTGTTGCAACGCCGTAAAGACCGGCATCTGTGCTTCTCGTTAAAGTTACGTCAAATCCACCTGCAATCAAAAGGTTTTCCACCTTTCTAACCACTAAAAGATTAAGGTCGCTTTCTTTAACTCCCGTTGAAACCCCACTGACACCGCCGTCTATCCCGCCATGTCCGGCATCTAAAACTATTCTAACGTTATTTGCCGAAGCCGTATCAAGCGAAGAGTTCTTTAATACCGAAAAACATATAACGAAAGTCAAAGCAGTCAATATAAAAGTTGAAACAATAACTATACTTCTTTTTGAAAACATACACACCCCAAAATGTTGATAACTACCCAAAAATCCCTAGTTATCAACAATTTTTACTGACGATTTTGGCTATCATTGTTGATAACTTGATTTTTTATATAGTTTTTTACTCTATAATTATATGTGTTTTTTTATTTAAAATGAAAAAAGATAGGCAATATCCTATCTTTTTACCAATCGTCTTTCGGCGTTAACTTTATATCGTCGTAAAATTCAAAATATTTTTCTTTTTTTGACGTAGGCTTATCACTAATGATTTCTTCCGGAAAACAAGCATCTTCTTCACTATCTTCCGATTCACGCATGTAGTCGTATTCAGTTTTCATTTTTAATGCTCCTTTTCTTCTTTATTGAACGTTTAACTCCTATAATCATTATACCAACAAGCAAGAATAAAATCAAGTATATCGGCTGTTTTTTCACTCTCCCCAAAACGCTTACAAATAGAGCGACTATATACGCAATGGAAATTTCAAAAATTATCATTTTTAAAAGTTTTCTTCTACTTTTTAATTCTTTCTTCGCAACAGCCAAAGCACTTACGCAAGGCGGTGATAATAATATGAAAGTTAAAAAAACTATTACGGAAAGTTTATCGTTAAAAATCAAATCAAAGTTCGCTTCAAAAAATGAAAGCGTTTCAATAACCGATTCTCTCGCTACAAGGCCGGACACTATAGACGTTCCTATTCTGTAATCTTTTAGCCCCAAAGGATAGAAAAAATACTTTAATGCGTTTCCGATACGGTATAAAAAACTATCGTATATTATACCGTTTGTGTAGCCACCTGTCCCAAAGTTAATCATAAACCAATAGACTACCGACACCGTAAATATAATAGAGCCGGCCCTAAATAAAAACTCTTTTATTTTTATTAAAACTACGTTTATAATATTTTTAAGTTTTGGCAATCTGTATACCGGCATTTCCAAAACAAAAACCGATTTGTTATTATCTTTTAACGTTAATCTTCCAACTATAAAAACCACCAAAAAGGATAAAAAATACATAAACGTTGCAATTAAAGGTGAACCGTTAAAAAACACATTTGAAAACCATGCAAACACAACCACTTTTGCAGAACAAGGCATAAACGGAATTAAAAAAATAGTTTTTTCTCTTTCCGAATCGTTTTCTATAACCCTTGTTGCAGTTAAGCCCGTAACAGTGCAACCCATAGATAACACAAGCGGAAAAATAGATTTTCCGTTTAAACCTATTTTAGAAAATAATCCGTCAAGTAAAAAAGCCACTCTTGACATGTATCCGCTTTCTTCCAAAAAAGAAAGCAATAAAAACAATATAACAATTTGTGGCAAAAAAGATAAGACTCCACCAACCCCCTTTATAACGGCACTTGAAATAAAAGAAGCAAAATAAACCGGTATTCTTACTTTGAAAAATAAAAAAGATTTTTCGCTTAAAGCCATAAAGAAATCAGAAATATACCCGCCGAAAAAGCCACCTAATTTAAGGGATAAAAAGTAAACGGAAAAAATAACGGCAATAAAAATAGGTATAGCAAAGTATTTTGATAAAAGAATATCGTCAATCTTATGCGTTAACGCTTTATTCTTCCACTCTTTTTTATGGTAAGTTATTTTAGAAATATCTTGCACCGAAAGATTAGTTGTTTTAGGTTTATCATTATATTCTTTACAAACGGAAATCAGTTTGTTTAGATTTATCTTTTTTTTAGCAGAAATTTCTATAACGGGTAAAGACAGAATTTTTGAAAGTTTGTCCACGTCTAAAAAAACGTTATTATTTTTTATTTCATCACAAAAATTTATCGCCACAACTATCGGAATACCGAGTTTTAATAATGAAAGTGTTAAAGATAAATTTCTTTCTAAATTCATGCCGTCTATAACGTTGACTATAACGTCGGGTGGTTCTTTTTTTAAGTAGTCCAAAACAACGTTGACGTCTAACGAATCAGTTTCAAGAGAATACAAACCGGGTAAATCAATAATCTCAACGTTATTATCTTTATATAATTTTTCTTTACATATATCAACGGTAACGCCTGTCCAATTTCCAACCTTTTGATAAGTGTTTGTTAGCTCGTTAAACAGCGAAGTTTTCCCAACGTTTGGGTTACCCAAAAGTGCTATGTTTTTATTCATATCTAACCTCTATATTTATGGCACTTTCTTTTCTTATCGCAACGGTTAAACCTTTTGTTTCTATTTCAAACGTATCACTAAACGGAGAAACTCTTATAACCTTAACTACGTCCCCTACCCATATTCCGAGATTATTAAGTTTTTTTATAAACTTTTCGTCACCGAAAACTTTAACTATTTTCACTTCTTTATTTAGCTCTATTTTACTTAAATTCATAATAAAAATATATGAATTTAAAATAAAAAAAGAACCATTAAAAAATGGTCCTTTTAATTTTTGTTTTTTTAATCAGCTAAACCGAAAAGTTTTTCAAGTTGTTCCTTTGCCTTTAAGTCAGTAACTTTTGAAATTTCTATCAGAACTTCACTTTTTTGTTCACCGCTTAATTCAATACCCAAATCCATATTTGATGCAAGTGGAAGAATTACAGTGCTCTTTGATAAATCATTTATCAATTCACCTATAACAATAGGTTCCTTGTTATCTTCGTCGGAATATTTTTGGAATTTTTCTAAAAGTTTTCCTTCCGTAGCAAAACTAACTTCTTTAAGGTCTATATTAGAAAAATCTATTTCAATATCTTGTTCGCTACCTAAATCTTGTAATAGTGAATTTGATGCTTTTGTAAGCATATCTGATAGTGCTTCAATTTGCTTATCTGTCATATCGCCTTTAATTTCATCTAATTCTTTCATCGTTGAAGAAAAATCTGTAAAGTCGCCACTTTTTATTTTTTCAATAGACTCATCCGTCATAATTTCTACAACACTTCCTGCAAGTTTTGTAGCTCCTGCAATTGCACCTACAGTTGTATGCAAATTCGTTTTCTTTCCGTCAACTTCATACGTTGAAACCATATTATAATACCAACCACCTACAAAAGAAAACGTTTTACCGACAAACGATTCGTTGAAATCAGTTAAACCGATTTTATCAAAAATCTCTTTTATTTCATTATCACTATTATTTGTAGAATCTGCTTCTTCGGAATACAATACTAAAGAAAAAGTTGAAAGTTCGTCTTCGGCTTTGGAATCATCTTTTGATATTTTTTCTGTAACTTCTAAAATAGAAGTTGTAACATCTGCCACATCGCTAACAAGCCCTGCGAGAGGTGCAAAAGAAACAATACAAATTATTAATCCCATACCAAGCCCGATTAATCCGCCGAATAATCTCTTTTTCTTTCCGATTGGCGGTTTCTTAACGAAAATCTTGCAAATAGGATAAACTATTGCAAGTGCTATTAAGTTTAAGAATAACGCTAATAGTAAGTAAACGAGAACCTTAAGCAATCCGTCTACAAGACCGGTGATATCCGATTTCAAAGAGGCAAGATCTTCTCCAAGTGATGAAGAAATCAACTCGGAAATTGTTTTATTGTTAATTTTTATCTCTTTAATCAGATCAACAACAAAATCTTTACAGAAGAACGCAATTATAAAACAAACAATCATAATAATCGTTCTAAGTAGTGAACGCTTCATCCCCCTGAAAAAGCCTATAAGGAAACCTAAACCAAGCGTTAAAACAATTAGGACAATAAATCCCAAAGTAAAATACATAATTTTCTCCTTTTGTTAAATTTTTATTCTTAATATATCTCCGGCATTAAGTTTTACCGAAGTATATAATTTTATTTGTTGCTGAACGATTTTTGCATCTTCAACGTTATTACCTTTTAAGTCTTCCATTTTTTCAACTTTGAGAATCTTGTTGAAGTTATCCGTCGGAGATAAAATTTCAAGTTCATCGCCCAAACAGAATCTGTTCCTCATTTCAATAACGGCGTATCCGTCTTTATAATCTTCTAAAACGTTTGCAATAAATTTATACGTGCCTTTGCTTTGGCTATCGTTATAATTAACCGTTCTATCGTTTTCGCCAAGCGCATAAGCCGTTGTAAAATCTCTATGCGCCGTTTTCTTTAATTCCGTTTGATAAAGCGGATTATCTTTATAACTTTTTCCTTCTTTATAATAAGCGTCTAACGCCCTACGGTAAGCGTTGATAACGGTTGCAAGATAGTATTCCGATTTCATTCTTCCTTCAACCTTAACGGAACAAATACCCGCATCGTCAATCTCACTAATATAATCTAAAAGATTCAAGTCTTTGCTGTTCAATATGTAAGTTCCTCTATCGTCTTCTTCAACGGTTAAAAACTCACCGTCAGAGCCACGTTCTCTGATTTCGTAATTCCATCTGCATGCTTGAACACATGCGCCACGGTTGCTTGATCTACCCGTTCTGTAATCAGAAAGTAAACATCTTCCGCTATAAGATATACACATAGCGCCGTGTATAAAGCACTCAAGTTCAATGTCCGGCACTTTCTCACTTATTTCTTTTATCTCTGAAAAAGAAAGTTCTCGTGCTAAAATAATTCTTTTTAGCCCGTAATTTTTCCAAAACTCAACCGTTCTGTAGTTTAGCGTATTCGCCTGTGTAGAAAGGTTTATTTTCAAAGAAGGCGCAACCGTTTTTGCGGTATAAATAAGCCCCGTATCGGAAACTATTGCCCCGTCAACGTTTGCACTTTCCAAAAATTTAAAATATCTTTCCGCTTCCTTTATATCGGCATTTTTACCAAAAATATTAACTGTAACGTAAACTTTCTTATTTAATGAGTGCGCATAATTTACGGCTTCAACGATTTCTTCATCTGTAAAGTTACCCGCTAGAGCACGAAGGCTCATACTCTTTCCACCTATATATACGGCGTCTGCGCCGTAATAAAAGGCGGTTTTAAGTTTACTCATATCCCCGGCAGGTGATAATAATTCAATTTTATTCATAAAGTTTTTCCGTTATACTAACACCATCTTCAATATGATATAATGTTGTCTTTAATCCTTTTGTATTTTGAATAGTATTTAAAAAGTTCTGCATACTGTGCTTTATCGTCATTTGTCTATGCGGTGTCGGTTTTTCGCCTTCAACGTATCCACGAAACAAAACGTTATCGGCAAACAGTATTCCACCCTTGTTCAATATGCTTATTAAAAAAGGTAGATACTCGTAGTAATGCCCTTTAGGCCCGTCTAAAAAAATAAAATCGTATTTACCTGTAAGAATAGGGATAATCTCTCCCGCATCACCAAAGAAAATTTTAACCCTGTCTTCTACGCCGAATTCCATATAATGTTCTTTTGCTTTTTTTATGCAATCTTCATCAATCTCTATTCCCGATAAAGTTGCATCTTTTTCCGTCAATAACATTGCAATACCGGATAACCCGACGTTAACGCCTACTTCCAAAATGGATTTCGGCTTTCTTTCTTTAATTGTGTTTAGAAGAAGTTCAAAAGATTGATTTCTCAAAACAGGGTTACCCTGAAGTTTTGCTTCTTCCCTTAAACGTATAATTCTTTCCACGTTAGACTTCCAAAACTATCGGTAAAATCATCGGGTTCTTTTTCGTTGCCTTAAAGATATAATTTTTTAGGCTGTGGCGAATCAAATTATTAAGTTCTTCGTCAGCCATTTTCTTTATATCAACTTTATTAAGTGCATTAACAACGTTGGTTTTTGCTTCTAAAATCTTATCGTCGGTAAA
Source organism: Christensenellaceae bacterium (assembly GCA_045598745.1). Classification (GTDB taxonomy): domain Bacteria; phylum Bacillota; class Clostridia; order Christensenellales; family Borkfalkiaceae; genus UBA1259. The sequence goes on along the minus strand of JAZLMT010000039.1, from coordinate 1,612 downwards.
CAGTAAACCTTTGCCGATAATCTCAAGCGAAGTTAGTTCCGCAGAAAACTCGGAAATGCCGACGACGACTACAACAAGCCCGTCTTCCGATAAATGAATTCTGTCTCTTAAAACAAAACTGTCAGTTCCGTCAATTCCAAACCCGTCAACAAACCTTGAACCCGCTTGAATTTTCTCTCCGAACTTCATACTGTTTTCAGTTAGAAGAACGGTATCACCGATTTCCGCAATCAAAGTATTCCCTTCTGATATACCCATACTCTCGGCAAGATTTACATGCTTCTTTAAGTGCCTATACTCGCCGTGAACGGGAATAAAGAACTTCGGTTTTACCAAAGAGTGAAGTGTTCGTAGTTCTCCGCGACAAGCGTGGCCGGAAACGTGAATAGGCTCTAACGATTCGTATATTACTTCTGCCCCGAGTTTATAAAGATTATTTATAACGCCGTAAATCATCTTCTCGTTGCCGGGAATCACCGAAGCGGAAATAACAACGGTATCGTTGTTTCCGATAACGACCTTGTTAAACTCCCCGCTTGCCATACGTGTTAACGCACTCATCGGTTCGCCTTGTGTTCCCGTAGAAACAACTACTATTTCGTTATCTCTATAATTCTTTATTTTTTCTATATCAACAATTTGGTTCTTATCAAAATTCAGTTCGCCTATTTTTTGAGAAGCCTCTACAATATTTATCATACTGCGACCGGAAAAAGCAATCTTCCTTTTATACTTAACGGCAAGGTCCATAATCTGTTGAACTCTATGCACGTTTGAAGCAAAAGTCGCAATAATAAGCCTTCTGTTAGAGTTATCTGCAAAAACGTGGTCAAGCGTTTCTTTAACCACTTTTTCGCTCATAGTAGTTCCTTCAATTTCTATATTGGTAGAATCTGCCATGAGTAGTAGAACGCCCTTTTTACCTATTTCGGCAATTCTATTTAAATCCATCGTTTCGCCGGAAACAGGCGTATAGTCAATCTTAAAGTCTCCCGAGTGGAACACTACGCCTATAGGTGTAGTTATAGCTAACCCTAAAGCCCCGGCTATAGAGTGATTAACGTTGATAAATTCCACGCTAAAGCACCCTAATCTAACCACACTACCGGCTTTAATACAGTTAAGATTAACGTTATTAAGCTTATGTTCTTTTATCTTATTTTCAATTAACGTTAACGTCAGTTTCGTTCCGAATACAGGCACTTCTAACTCTTTCAAAACGAAAGGAAGCGCACCGATATGGTCTTCATGACCGTGAGTTATAACGATACCACGAATTTTTTTCTTGTTTTGAACGAGATAGGTTATATCGGGAATAACCAAATCAACACCCGGCATATTTCCACTTGGGAAGGTTAAACCGGCGTCAATAATCAAGATATCAGAGCCATACTCCAACACCGTCATATTCTTTCCTATTTCGCCAACTCCACCTAAAAACATAACCTTTAACGGCTGTTTTTTAGAATTCTTTTTCATTTTAACCGTGTTATCAACGGTGACTATAGAAGAATTATTTTTCTTTTTTGTTTTTTTGTTTTTTTCTATATGTTCGCTAAAAACGTTTTTCTTTTTTGCTGAAGTAATTTCAGAAAACGACAGAACCTTCTTT
>JAZLMT010000038.1:0-6858 GCA_045598745.1 Christensenellaceae bacterium | reverse complement strand
GGTTGTGCTTTTCTTATGTTTCCAAAAACAAATTATGAAAATGAGCCTCGGTGGCGGCATTAAAGAATAAAAAAATAAAAAAATAAAAAAAATAAAAAAGGAAAGAAAAAAAATGAAAAAGAGATTTTTAACAATTTTTATGGCACTAGTATTAGCAATTTCAGGTTTAAGTTTGTTTGCTTGCGGTGGTGGTGGCGGTCAAGACGTTGATCCTGAAGAAACCAAAGAAGACGCTGTAGGCGATCCTCTTTACGTTATGTATTATCCAGGCGGATATGGTAGTGATTGGATTGAAGAATTCGTTATTGAATTCTTGGCAAAAGAAAAGAATGTTGCCAAATCACAAATTAAAAAAGGCACAGATTATAAGTTGGAAGCAAATGAAGGTATAGGTGCAGCAACAACTATTTTATCAAAAACAGGTAAAAACTGCCCGGATATCTTAATTTCAAACGGTATTGATAATCAAGATATTACTAAAAACTTAATTGCTCCACTTACAACCGGTGTTTATGATCAAGAAGTTCAAACTTCTAACGGTAAAGTAAAGATTTCCGATTATATGATGGAAGAAAGTAAATTATCATTTACAAGAGCAGTTAAACCTCTTGCTGAAAAAGAATATCAATGGGCAGTTCCATGGACAACTATCCCACTATCTTTAGCGTATAACGAAACTTTGCTTAAGACAATAGTTCATAAAGATTCAAACGGAACGGTTTGTGCTGAATGTGTTTCTAACGGTAAATGGATAGCTCCACCTACAACTTTTGATGAATTATTAACATGCTTTAAAGATATTACCGATATGAACCTTGATAATGTTGATGCTTTCGGTTGGTCTGCAAAAGACGGAACTTTATGGTTTGAATCATTGATATATCAATGGTGGGCACAAGCAAGTGGAATTGATACATTCTACGATTTCTGGAACTTAGATACAGCAGATAAGTATAAAGATCAAGGTATTCAAACAGCACTTTCAATGGTTCAACAACTTATTAATAAGAACTATGTTTATGGTAACCCGGATTCTATTACGATTAAAGATTTCCAACCTGCATTTGCACGTGGCGAAATTGTATTCTGCTTAACGGGTGACTTTTTTGCTAAAGAATATGCTTCAATATTAGCTGAAAACAAGAGCAAGGTTAATGCAAAACTTATGCCTGTTCCTGCTTTAGACGAAGCAACAAAGCAAGCAGGTGGCAAAAACTATACGTATATGACAATTTCTCAATGTATATATGTATCAAAGAACGGTTCAAACACAAATCAAGCAAAAAGATTTTTAACCTTTATCAATGATGAAGAGCATCTTTTAAGATTTACAGAACTTACAGGTGGTATCAGACCTTACGGCATAACAACCAAAGCTGATAGACAAGCTATGAAGACTAAAGTTTTAGCTAGAAAGAGTGATTGGACTGATTATGAAAAGTCAGTATTTGATTTGTTCTTTGATTATGACGACGTTTTAGTAGCTTTCCCAAGAGATTATTTAAGAAGACCTGGTAATAAGTCAAAGATTTCAGTTTTATATACTTATGAAGGTATGCGTTCTTTAGCTGATTTAGGAAATTTATTAAAGAAACTTGAAGTTGGCGAAAGCGTAAATGATTTAGTAATTAACAATACAGAAAGTTTATTCAATAGTAACAAATTAAAGTATAATACATGGAAGAGCCAAGATTACGGCGATTATATGAATTCAAGTGTTAATAAGTAATTTATAAAAAAGGAAAATTAAATGTCAAATCCAGTAAGAACAGGCTCTAAAGTAAAATTCTATCTTTTTGTTATCTCCATGCTTGCAATATCGTTTATACATTTTATGATATTTTGGGTTTATATAAACTTTGATACCATAAGATTAACGTTATATAGATGGAGTGTTACACAAGAATATGTTTTTTGCGGGTTCTATAATTATTCAGAAATTATAAAATATACTTTTATAGAACCTTTAACGTCAAATGTAAATCAATTTTGGAATACGTTTAGGGCAATAATAATAAACTTAATAATTTTACCTATCGCAGTAATAACGTCATACGCATTTTATAAAAAAGTTTATGGTGAAAAGGTATTTAGAATTATATTTTATTTACCGTCAATTATTTCAATCGTTGTTCAATGTTCTGCATTTATTGCAATGTTTAAAACATATACGATTGCAGGAGCGGATATACGTGGACCTTATGCGTCGTTTTTCTCGTTGTTCGGTTATTCACCAAATTGGTTATCAACAGGTGTTGACGGCGATTTAATGTGGCCACTTATTTACGCATTTTGTATTATTGCGGGGCTGGGAACTAACGTTATTTTGATGAGTAGCGCCATGATTCGTATACCTGACTCTATAACAGAAGCTGCGGAAATGGACGGTTGCGGGTTTTATAAGGAGTTATTCTCTATAAGTTTACCGCTAATAATGCCAACGATAACAACGTGGCTTACTGCGTTATTGACTTCTGTTTTCGGTTTTTTGATGCAACCTATGTTGCTTACAGGAGAAGATCCTGGTGTTGACGGAAGGTATTTAACGATACCTTGGGTAATATTTGCACAAGTTCAAGACGGGGCAGTTATGAAGAATATTCCTTCTGCTGCAACTTTAGGTATTGTTTTATCCGTAATTGTTATGCCTATTGTTACGTTGATGAGATGGTTATGCAATAAATTTACGCCGGACGTATCTTTTTAAGGAGAAATATGAAAAAAACAAAAACAAATATAATATTACTAACTATAATCACTATAGCTTGTTTTATATTTGCTATGGTTGGATTTAACGTAAAAAAAGCTAACGCTGCTGTTGTAAGTAGCGTTGGTTTTAATGATACTTTTGACACCAAAGACGGTGAACTATCGGAAAAATGGATAAACGTAGGCGGTGCGTCTTTAAAAGAAGATTATACTGCTTTAAGGTTTACCCATGACTTTTTTGATTGGGGTGCACACGTTGTTAATGCAGGGTATAAACTAGAAGCTGATAATTTTACTTCTACGGTAACATATGAATTTACTTTTTCAAGGTTAAACCCTGAAAGAAGTCAATGGTTTGGTGTTTCTATGGGAACACCTGACTTTTCGTATATTTTCCCATTTGCGTCAGCAGCCGTTGTCTTTACAGACGTTGGTTCGCAATTAATGCTTGAAGCTAACGGTGCCTTAGCTGAAACGGGAATAAACGATCCGTTAACAATGTTTACCGGTGTTGAAAAAACAAAGGTTCAGTTTGTTTTGGATAAAACAGCTGAATATAGAGTTTATAATTTAACCGTTAACGTTATAGCAAACGGTTCAACAAAAAGCAGAACGTATAATAACGTTAGAATTAACGACGGATATTTCGGTTTCAATTCTGCAAGAATGAATATGGATATTTTTGAAGTTGCAGTTTATGAAGACGGAAACGAAGAGCCGGCTTTCTACGATGATTTTTCTAATTCATCATCATGTTTTGTAAAAAATGGTGATCCGGCAGATGCTATATGGCATTTGACGAATAACTGGGACGTTGATGACGTTATTATCGGTAAAATCGGTAAACTTGATTTAACGAAAGTTGATAGCGGTGTTTTATATAATACTCCGTTTGAAAAACAAACAAATAATAACGATTTAAATTTACTCTATACGTTAAGTGCTAATTTTTATACGAGTGGTATGAACAATGCCGATACCGGTTTTGTTATCGGCTCTAACGATAAAGGTGAAGGCGGTTCTTTTGTCGGGTTTAGAAAATCCGGATTAAAGACTTCACTCGTTTCCTATGCTTTAGACGATAAAGAAAACGTTACGGCAATTGCAGACATAAATTCAAATTCTGTTTTGCTAACGATAAAGATATATAACGAATATATTGAAATTATTGCGAACGGTAATACCTATGTTGGTAAGATAGACGAATTAAACGGTTATTTCGGCATATTTTCTTTCGGTGAAGGTAAAGGCGCTTTAGTTGACGTTTTCTCATATAATTATAAAACGTTTATTAACAGAGAAAATCCTGATTCAAAAGTTTCGTTTAACGATACGATCGGAAGAATAATTGCCGATGAAAAATATTATGATTTCTATCTATCTACTAAAAAATGGTATGCATACGAATACGGAATAAGGCTTCCGTTGTATACGGAAAAATCTAAAGATAACGGTTATTTGATTTTCCAAAATTCAAGTGATTTAACTTGTTTTGGCCCAAAAGTCAGATACAATGATTTTATCGTTAGATTTGACTTAACATTTAAAGAAATATATGAAGGTAGTTTCTTTGGGATTACTTTTGCAAAATCGCTTGTTTCAGAAAGTGCTTCAAACTCTATGTATATCGGAATACAAAATATTCAGGGGACAAAGTATATTTCAAATAGATGTTTAAGCACAGAAGGTCTTTCTGCCGGCATTGTAAAAACACCTAACGGGGCTGAAGAAAATATTTTTGAAAACGAAACAAAGATTAACGTTATGTTTGTTGTCAATAACGGTATTGCTACAATGCACTTTAAGAGAGCCGATGAAGCTGAAAGCGTTTTGGCTTTCCCAAGAGCAACTTTTGTTGATTTGGATACAGACGGTTATGTAACGTTATTTGCTGTTTCCATGAATTTCTATTTGGATAATTTTTCAGTAGTTAATTTAGATAAAAATTATTTTACAGACGAATATAACGGAGATGAGAATTTAGAAACAATTCGTTATGACTTTAGTAAAATAAAAGATGCAAAAGGCATAAAAAATGCCGGCGCTATTTCTTCAGGTGCAATGAATATTTCAAATGGTATTGAAACTGAAGGAAAGGTTGGCGCAAATATAACCAGATTTAAAACAAAATATTTCTATGGTGCACTTTCTTTTGTCCATGGAAATACTACAATAACGATTGATAGCGATAATCTTGAAATAACAGCCGAAGCTAATGGTAAAAAAACAACACAAAAATTACCGGCTGACTTTAAATTTGACGGCGCTGTTTTTGAAATAGAAGAATTATATAAAACAGCAAAAATTTCTTTTGTATCGGGTGATGCACCTTATATGGAAATAACAAATAAGGAAAACAGTTTTGTTGTTGATACAGACGTTGTCGTAAACGATTCAATTAAGTTTGAATGTTCCAGAAACATTTTCTTAAGCACGTTATCAATTTTTAATCTTGATACAAAAGTAACTATTCCTTTTGGTGAAGTAGTTTTAACACCTGTAAGAGTAGTTAGAGAAGCAATTCAAGATAACGGTAAAACACCTGGAGATGATCCAAAAGACGAACCGACTAAAGATGACGAAGAAGAGTCTTCCGGTTGTTCTTTAAGCGTAGAAGCACCATTGTTTTTAATCCCTACGTTACTTGGTGTTGCTGTCGCTTTAATTATTAAAAGAAAAAGGGAGGTAAAATAACATGAAAAAAAGATTGATAACAATTATAACCTTGATTTTAAGTTTGATTTTTTCAATGTCAATTTTTGCCTTTGGTTGTAATGGTTCTGATAAAAAAGAATCTGGAAAAGATAAAGAGAAAGATAAACCAAGCGGATATATAGAAGATCCGTCTGATTATGAATTTAATTATGATTACTTCTTTGGTATGTGCGATCCGTCAGGTTCTTTAGCCGGTGGTGTTGATAAGGCTATCACTAATGAATGGCTTGGTGACGTAGCAGATGTTTGCGGTATTCAATCATTCAGAATTTGGGTAAGTTTAGACGGTAGAAGCAGTGGCTTAATTAACGTAGATTCCGATAACAATCTTTCGTTTAATAAAGCATACCTTGATAAAGTTCACGATTACGTTGATAATTTAATACGTGGCGGTGTAAAGAATATTTTGTTCCTTAACACCTGTAACATTTACCCATACGGTTCAAGTTATATTGGCTTTGATATTCCTGATGTTAACGAAGATGAAGAAGAGTATTTTGAATTCTTAAAGATAATGGCCAAGGCTTATGGTTTATTGGCTAGGGAATTCCCTGAAATAACCAATTGGGAAACCGGTAACGAACCTGATTTGGATGGTGCCGGCATGCACAAACACGGCTATCAACACGGTGCTAGTGAAGCAATCAATTCTCAATATTTGTATAACAATGTTGAAATGGCAGAAATAATTTGCGACATGAGTTGGTATATCAGAAGAGAGGTTAAGGCTGTAAGCGAAAAGAATAGAGTTGCTCTTCCTGCTTTATCTTTGGCATATGATACCGACCACAGCTTCTTTGAAGGTATTTATGAAGCCATTGAATCAAGAAAACTTCCTTACGGCACCGAAAAGAGTGATATAGATCCAGATAATTATTTTGATATTATTGACTATCACCCGTATATCAACGCAGGTGGTCTTGGCGGTAGCTTTAATTTCTCTGATGATGATTGGGAAGATTGGGCAGAAATTCAATTTGAAATTCATGATATCGCTAAAAAGCATGGCGATGAAAAGAAAGCAACTTATTTTTCTGAAATGGGTTGGACGGATTATGGCCATGAATATAATGGTGTAGATCAAAATCAAATTGCAGACAACTATATTATTGCAATGGACATTATAAAAGAACAAATGCCTTGGGTTGAAGTTGTTTACTGTTTTAGGGCAACAACACTTATTTATCAAAAAGCATCAGATAATCAAACAGAAGAAAACTTTGGTATTTTCTATAACCAAGCTGATCCTGTTCACGGTGGTAAGGCAAAACCTGCCGCTAAAAGATTAGCTGAGTATTTCAACTGTTCGGGTAGCGAACATTTTAAAGATTTTGATTGGTTTGAAGATAAATATAAAACTTCACACGTAAAATAGTTTTTAATTAAAAAATATGTTTTATTGTGTCTATCACAATAAAAGGAGGAAATATGATA
>JAZLMT010000037.1:0-6055 GCA_045598745.1 Christensenellaceae bacterium | reverse complement strand
TACTTCATTTTTATTTAAATCAATATTATCTAGATAAAAATTAATATAAGGAGTATATTTAAGCTTTGCAAAATTTACTATTAATATTTTCACTTTATATTTCCAATTCCTTAATTAATTTTTTTATAACAAGGTCTTTTTTAAAATTATTATTAAAATAAGTTAAAGAGTTTTGTGATTTTTCTTTTAACTCTTCTTTATCAATATTTTCTAATTTATTTACTATTGCATCCAGTTCGTTAAAACTGAAACAATAGCCACAATTTGCTTCGTTAATAATTCTTTTTGTTTCGCCTTCCGCAATGGCTAAAATCGGCATTGCGCATGCCATATACGATTGAAGTTTTGCAGGAATAGTTTTCCTAAACAAAGCATTATCAATAAACGATAAAAAGGCAATGTCAGCACAGGCAAGAAGTCCCGGAATTTTCTCGGCAGGTTGTCTATCTATTAAAATGAATTTATTTTTAACTTCTTCAATATCTTTAAGTAGTTGTTGTTTATATCTTCCGTCGCCAACAATAACAAAACAAATTTTATCAGAAGTTTTTTTTGCAAGTTTTGGTAAAACGTCAAGCCCCTGTGCGGTTCCTATGTTCCCCGTAAAAATTACTTTTATCCTATCGTCGTTTAGGCTTTCCGGTAATTCTTGTTTAATTAAAGGTTTATAAAACTCTTCTGCATATTGCGGTAAATATATAACCTTGTTTTTTTCTTTAACTCTTTCTTGAATAGTGGAAACAAAACTTGGTGAAGGAGCAAAAATTTTCGTGCAACTAAAATATATTTTATCACTCATTTTTTGATAGTGATTTAATATTTTTTTATTGTGAACTCCGCCAACTACTTCTAAATTTTCAGGCCACAAATCTTGAACGTATAAGTAATTAGGGATTTTTCTTCTTTTTGAAAACCATTTTCCGATTAAAGTTTGAATCATAGGGGAAACTTCAAAAGAAAATATAAGGTCGGGCTTAAGCTTCGTAAATCTACACCAAAACCAACCGGAAAAAACAAAGGAATAATAATTCAAAAGTAATCTTATTGAAGAATGCCCCCTTGAGATTAAAGGAATTCTTATTATATCTATTCCTTGCCACGGTTCCTTTCTTTTTTTATGCAAGCCGTATCCTTTATAAAATTTTCCTTCAGGATAGTTTGGAATTCCCGTTAAAATAGTAACTTTATTTCCTTGTCTTTTTAATTCCAAAGCAATATCAGTTATTCTAAAAGGTTCGGGATAAAAATATTGTGAAATAATTAAAATATGTTTTCCCATATATAATTATTTCTCCGTGAGGTTAATGCTTTCTTTTAGTGAAAATTTTCTATATTCTTCTTTATATTCGCTTATACTTAAGTCGTAGGTTAAATTTCCAAACGCTTTATTAACAAAACCCGTTATATGGCTTAAGATTTTAAGTATCCAAGTTGTGCCCTTAATCAAACGAACCTTTTTGCCGTTTTCTTCTGCAATCATTTTAACAATTTCGCTTGTGTTGCTATACTCTGTATTTTGCGGAAAGAAAATACCTTGTTCGTTATTTTCAATAATAAGCCTTACGAATTCTATTAGATTATCCACATAAAGCATTGAGCGGGCATTATTTACTTTAGGGAAAAATGGTAATTTTTTTGCAAGTTTTTCCAAAGTTGGGAAATTGCCTTTGCTACCTTTTCCGTAAATCATAGGTGGACGAAGGATTACGACTTTAAAGTTTTCGTCGTTTAACGGAAGAAGTCCGTTTTCGGCTTGAAGCTTACTGTCACCATAACAATTTGCAGGGCTAGGAATAGTATCTCGTGTTATAATTTTTTGCTTGCCTATAGGAGCACTGTTTCCGTAAACTATAGCGCTACTCATATAGATAAATTGTTTAACGCCTTCGGCTTTTGCTTTTTTTGCGGTTTCTATTGCCAAATCGGTGTTAACACTTCTATATAATTTTTCTTTTTCTTTTGAAATTTTACCGTTATCACTATGGGCTATTCCGGCAACGTGATAAATTGTATCGTAGCCTGAAAAACTTTTTTCTCGCCAACTGCCGTCAATCATATCAACCGTTGTGATAGAATATTTATCGGAAAAATTTTCTTTTATATAATTTTCAAACGAAGTGCCTATATAAGAATTTGCGCCCGTTATTAAAATTTTTTTCATTATTTATTGTCTTCTTCCTTTTGGTTATTAGCTTCTTGTTCTCTTTTATGAATTTCGCCGGTGCCACCTTCGACAACGCCTTCACTTTTAGCGACCGAAATAAACGTTCCGAAGAAGCATTTTAAATCCATTTTGAAAGCAGTGAATCCACCCTTTTTTAATTTTTCCGTATATTCACCGTCAAATTTAGCCTTAACGTCAATTTCAAGTTCGTCTCTACCGTTAATTTGAGCCCAACCTGTTAAACCGGGCTTAACGTCGTTTGCCCCATACTTATCACGTTCCGCTACTAAATCGTCTTGATTCCAAAGGGCAGGACGAGGGCCGATAACACTCATTTTTCCAATAAAAATATTGAAAATTTGTGGAACTTCGTCTAAACTCGTTCTTCTTAAAAAATTACCCACTTTAGTGATATATTGTTCAGGGTTTTCAAGCAAATGAGTTGGAACGTCATGCGGGGTGCTCATTTTCATCGTTCTAAATTTTAGTAAAGAAAAACATTTTTTATTTTTGCCTATTCTTTTTTGTTTAAAGAAAATCGGGCCCGGATCATCAATTACGATAGCAATTGAAATCAATAATAAAAACGGGAACGATAATATTATTATAATAAACGAAAAAAAGAAATCAAATAATCTTTTTAGAATTTTATACATTAGTATCTCCACCATAAACAAGAAAACGATTTGTAACTTGTTTGTGCTTTGCACACTTTCAATAAAAATTATCTTTTTATGGTTATTATGCTGTAATAATTAGTAGTATTTGCAAAATGGAAAAAGCAATACGGCTACTTTGCACCATTTTATTTTATTATACAACATAGCTTATTTAAAATCAAGTAAAATAATTATATAATAGCTATGCTATTAAAGTGTAAAATGATGTTAATTTATTTAAAATACATAGTCTACGGAAGGGAAACGAGTGAAACACGATAAACAAAAGGCCTTATCATAAAAAATGATAAGACCAAATGTTGGTGCGTCATGAGGAGCGTTTTGTCCCTTGGTAAGGGAAAGGGAAACGAAGTTTCCAAAAGGTTAGCCGTCCACGGCGAGTGACGAATCCCCAACCTTCTCTATTATTTTCTATAAAAATGGAGAGTGATAAAAAGAAATAGAGCATAGTCTAAGGAACCGAAACGAGTGAAACACGATAAACAAAAGGCCTTATCATTTTTTATGATAAGGCCAAATGTTGGTGCGTCATGAGGAGTTCGAATCCCCAACCTTCGGTTCCGTAGACCGATGCTCTATCCAGTTGAGCTAATGGCGCGAAATATTAAGTTGAAACTCCATCTCAACTGGATGGAGCATCGCTCTGTGACTGAACGAAGTGAAGGAATATGGTAGACGGGCAAACGAGACGAACTTACAATTTCAGTTGAGCTAATGGCGCGAAATATTAAGTTGAAACTCCATCTCAACTGGATGGAGCATCGCTCTGTGACTGAACGAAGTGAAGGAATATGGTAGACGGGCAAACGAGACGGACTTACAATTTCAGTTGAGCTAATGGCGCGAAATATTAAGTTGAAAAGTTGTTTAACGAAAAAATATTTTTTTACGTTATTAACTTTACAGCCTAAACATTGTATAACAATTAAAAGGAATTGTCAAACGCTATATTACTAATTTTTTTCTTTTTTATTTTCTTTAACGGCATTGTCAACTTTGCCACGGAAAACAACAAACGTCATAAACAAAAACTCCGTTACGAAATTGACTATCATAGAGATTGCTTCTACAAGATATTCGTTCCAACCTGCATCATCAACTAATGCTTTACCGCCGAAAACGGATACCGGTGTAAACACGCAATAATAGCCGATTACCAAAAGAAGAGACGTCCAGTAGTTAGCATTGCTTTTAAATGTTGCTTTTCTGTTTATCGTTAAATTCCAAATAACGGAAAGAGCAAGCGAAATCAAGTAGGCAAGCCAATATGTCCACATAAACACTTCGTTAAAAAGAGCGAAGGAGCCTATTTGAATTAGGCCGGCAGATCCTGCAACCAAAGCGTATTTTATTGTTCTTAATATTTCTTTAAAGTTTGTTTTTTTCATATTATTTTAAAATGGCTTTTATTCTTCTAACTCCACTACTTGAACTTTCTTCTTTTAATATTTTAAATGTTCCGAGTTCTTTTGTGTTAGTAACGTGTGGACCACCGCAGATTTGTTTATCAACGTCACCTATCGTATATATTGAAACTATTTGATCTTGGCTTGTAGGGGTAAATACGCCGTATGCACCCCCCTTTACTGCTTCGTTATAAGGCATTTCACTTCTAACAACGTCTATGCCTTTACTGATTTGTTCATTGACAAAATCTTCTAAAGTTTTTAATTCTTCTTCAGTCATTTTATGATCGCAATTAAAATCAAAACGCATACGTTCGTCGTTAATGTTTGAACCCTTTTGTTGCGTATCCGTTCCAAACATTTTGCGTAGCCCTGCAAGCATAATGTGTGTTGCCGTATGATATTTAGTTGTCGTTTCGTTCCTTTCGGTTAGACCGCCTTTTGCTTGAGCAACTTGTGCTTTTGATTTTTCTTGGTGTTCACGGAAAGCTTCGTTAAATCCGTTTTCATCAACGGTTAAACCTTTTTCAGCACCTAGTTCTATTGTCAATTCAAGTGGGAAACCGAACGTATCGTATAGCCTAAACGCTTGTTTTCCGGAGATAACAGTTTCTTTAATGTAGTTTGGATCTTTTTGGCTCATGAATTGATTTTTTCTTTCAATTCCGGAAATACATTTATCAAATTCTTTCATGCCGTCTTTTAGAGCAGATTCAAATTTTGAAATTTCTTTTTTAATTTCATCTAGAATATAATCTTCTTTTTCTAATAAGAGCGGATATGCTTCGTCATAAATTTTTTCAATAAAGATTTTTGCTACGTTACACATTTCGGTAGCGTCAATTTCCAAGGATTTACAGTATCTTATTGCTCTACGTAGCAACCTTCTCAAAATATATCCTGCACCCGTATTAGACGGCAGTATCCCCCTCTTATCACCGATAAGCATAACCGAAGTTCTTGTGTGATCGGCAATAATTCTCATTGCTTTTTTAGCATCTTCATCTTTGTCGTAATCTTTATCAGAAACTTTTTCCAAATACTTTATGGTGTCAATAAACAGGTCGGTTTTATAACCGTCGTCTAAACCGTTTAAAAACAAAAGCAATCTATCAAGTCCAAAGCCTGTATCAACGTTTTTGTTTTCAAGTTCTTTATACTTTCCACCTTCCAACTTTTCGTATTGCATATAAACGTCGTTACCTATTTCAACGTAACGTTTGCTTGTTAAAAAGTCCGAAGAATCTTTTCCGTCTTCTCTAGGATAGAACCACTCGTTATCAGGCCCGCAAGGAGTTCCAACAGTTCCTTCAAGTTCCCACCAGTTGTTTGAATTATCAAGGTAGAAAATATTTTCCGGTTTAATACCGAGTTCTAAAAGATAGTTTGCCGTTTCGTTATCTTTTGGGGCGCTTTCGTTTCCTTCAAAAACAGTGGAGCAAATTTTATCTTTATCAAAGCCGAAAACTTTTGTTAGTAAATCAAAAGTCCACTTTGTTTTTTCCTTTTTAAAGTAATCGCCAAGTGACCAGTTGCCCATCATTTCAAAGAAAGTGAAGTGTGTTGCATCACCAACCGATTCAATATCAACTGTTCTAACACAACCTTGAACGTTACAAAGTTTTGTTCCCATAGGATGTTTTTTACCGAGAAGATATGGCATAAGCGGTTGCATACCTGCAACGTTAAACATAACGCCGGTTGTTCCGTCGCCGATTAAAGATACGGCACCGATATTGACGTGCCCACGTTCTTCATAATACTTGATCCATTTGTTTCTTAATTCTTTAGAAGTAATCATAATT
>JAZLMT010000036.1:0-4142 GCA_045598745.1 Christensenellaceae bacterium | reverse complement strand
AAATACTTTCGTTTTTTTTATTGTATCACAAATTGTATAAATTTAAATATATTTTTATATAGTTTTTCTATTATTTTTTTTTATAATTGTTAAAAGCACTGCTGAAGGTCAACAAATACGGCAAAAGCCATAAGTAAAACGAAACCTACAGTGTGAATAATTGCTTCTACTTTTCTGTTGACTGGTTTTTTGGTTATCCACTCTATTAAACAAAAAATCACGCGGGAACCGTCAAGAGCCGGGATAGGGAGAAGGTTAAACAGTGCAAGGTTAACGCCTATAAACGACGCTATATATAAAAGATATTTTAACCCGCCAAGCATAATTGCTTGCGTAGTTACCGAAATAGTGGTAACCGTTCCGCCCATAGACTCAATACCTAGTTTTCCGCTAAACAACTGATTGATAACGGTAAAAATTGTTCCCGCAAGCCTAAATGAATATTGAAAACTGTTTCCAACCGTTCTAAAAAATCCGAGTTTTATTGAAGTTTGTGACATTTGTTGAACACCTAAAGCACGTAGTATTGAAGTTGTATCTTCAATATTAGAAAAAGTGCCGTCGTTAGCAAGTGTTACAACAATATTTTGTTCTTCTCCGTTACGGATAACTGTAAAATCAACTTTATCACCGGCTTTTTTGCCGTCAAGTTGTTTCATTAAATCGGTTGTTAGATAAACCCTTCTATCGTTAACTGAAAATATAACGTCATCTTCCAAAAAAGCAGACTTTTCTTCTAAAGAAGGAAAAAGTTTATCAACCTTTAATGCGTTTTGCCCATAGATACCGAACATAGACATTATAATTACTATTGCAAAAATATAGTTCATAACTGCGCCTGCAATTAAAACTAATATTCTTTGATAGGGCTTTTTGTTATTAAAAGCGTTTGGGCTTGAATTCTCTTCGTCTTCACCGCTAAATTGACAAAATCCGCCAAGTGGCAAAACACGAATAGAAAAAATTTCTCCGCTCTTTTTCTTTTTGGAATATAATTTCGGGCCGAAGCCGATTGAAAATTCTACTATATCAAACTTAAACAGTTTTCCAACGATATAATGCCCGAATTCGTGAACAGTTATCATTAATAAAAGGACGAGTATGGCAATAGCGCCATACCCGATATACTTTAATATTGATACTACTGATAATAAATTTGTTTCCATTATTCTCCAAACATTTTTTTAACGAACTCTCTTGATTTTTTATCCGTTTCAAGTAAACTGCTAAATCCTTCTATTTTTCCACTTGGAATATTGTCAAGTGAACTTGCTATTGCTCTGTAAATATCGTTAAACTTAATTCTGTTTTGAAGGAATAATTTAACGGCTTCTTCATTTGCACCGTTTGCAATCGTAGTTGATAGCCCGCCCTGTTTTCCCGCTTTGATAATCAAGTTAAGGCAAGGGAATCTTTCATTATCGGGTTCGGTAAAAGTTAAACTTGTTAGTGATGCGAAATCCAAACTCTTTATTTCCGTATCAAAACGTTCGGGATAGGTGAGAGCAAGTTGAATAGGTAGTTCCATGGAAGGATAACTCATTTGTGCGATAACGGAAGAATCGTTCATCTCTACCATAGAGTGTATGATACTTTCTCTATGTATTATAACATTTATTTTGTCAAAAGACGTATGATAAAGCCATTTTGCTTCAATAACTTCAAACCCTTTATTGACAAGGGTTGCACAATCTATCGTGATTTTGTTACCCATGCTCCAGTTAGGATGCTTTAATGCGTCTTTAGAAGTTGCTTTCTCTAATTCTTTTAGGCTGTAATCTCTAAAAGCACCACCGCTTGCCGTTAAAATTATTCTTCTGAACGGGTGATCAAAATCAAAGTTTAGCGCTTGCCATATTGCAGAGTGTTCGCTGTCAATGGGAACGATAGAAACGCCGTTTTCCTTTGCCTTTTCCATAACGATTTTGCCACCGACAACCAAACTTTCTTTATTTGCAAGTGCAATGTTTTTCTTTTTATCTATTGCATCTAAAACGGCGATAATCCCCTTGAACCCAACGAGAGATATTACAACTATATCACACTCTTTTATTATTGCGTTGGTAAAAGCATCTTCACCAAAGAAAAATTCCGTTTCTTTAGGAAGAAGCGATTTATCTATAGCCTTACCGTCAATCAGCGTTGCAACTTTAGGCTTAAATTCATTAACTTGTTGTAGAAAAACGGAAGCATTTGAACCTGCCGATAAAGAAACTATTTCAAATTTATCCTTATGACGGCGGACACAGTTTAAAACTTGTGTTCCGATAGAACCCGTGCTACCGATGAGTGCGATTTTTTTCATATTAAATATTATAAATTATAAAACGTTATTGATAAAAAATATAATAAAGCATATAACGGCGGAACAGAAAGTTATACCGTCAATTCTATCCATAACTCCGCCGTGACCGGGCATAATTTTGCCCATATCTTTTATACCCACTTTTCTCTTTATTAAACTTTCAAAAAGATCACCTATTTCCGTTGCGATACTTCCAACGAAACCGAAGATGAAGTATATCCAAACGTTTGCTATATGTGCGCCCGTAGGCTTAAATATAACGTATACTAAAACTGCACCGAGTATTCCGCCGAGTATTCCGCCGAGTGCGCCGACAACCGTTTTTTTCGGTGAGAGTTTAGGACAAAGTTTTTTTGCTTGCCCTTTTTTGATTTTTTGCCAACCCATACCGATAAGATATGCAAAAGTATCGGATAGGGCAGAGATAACGAATACCAACAATAATCCTATAAATCCTGCACTAAATCCGTTCAGAAGTAACATAGAAAGCATAAATATTGCAGGGTAAAAGATAGGAAGAACCAAATATAAAAAGTTTTTATATATATTCATTTTATCTTTGGAAAACCTATATATAAGTAGATTAACCAAACATAAAACGAGCATAGAACAAAGGCAAACCAAAATAGTATTTTTTGCCGAAAGGAAAAAGGTTAGCGTAAAATAAAGCGGAACGAAAATAATCCCGAAAATACTGTCAATAAAAAAGATTGCTTTGTTCGTTTTTTCTTTAATAGCGCTTGCAACTTCAAACGTGCCGATAGAACATAATAAAAAAATCAAAATTTCAAAGCACGCATTATTAACGTATTGCCTTAAAAGAAAAAATCCTACTATCAGCGCAACGTAAACAGCGCCGGAAATGGTTCTTGTTTTCATTATAGTTTACCAAATCTCCTTTTTCTTTCACTAAAACTTTTAATAGCTTTTTCAAATTCTTCTTCGTTAAAATCCGGCCACAAAACGTCGGTAAAATAAAGTTCCGAGTAAGCCCCTTGATATAATAAGAAGTTAGACAGCCTTAATTCGCCACCGGTTCTTATTATTAAATCCGGTTCGCCGAACGGGGCAGTATAGAGTGCGGAAGAAATGTTTTCTTCATTTATTTCTTTCCCTTCTTTTATAAGTTTATTGACCGCCATAACGATTTCTTGTTTTGCACCGTAATTTATTGCAAGGTTAAGAGTATGTTCGGTGAACATTTTCGTTTTTTCGTCCGTTTCCCTTATGATTTCTTGAAGGTCAGGGCTTAATCTGGTAATATCACCCGAAACGAAAAGGTGAATTTTATTTTTTATAATCTTTTTTAATTTCTTATTAAAATAAACTTTTAATAAGCGCATAAGCTCGTCAACTTCTTCTTGTGGCCTTTGCCAGTTTTCAGAAGAAAAAGCATAAAGAGTTAACGTCTTAACCCCTCTGTTAAATGCGTATGAAGTTATAGTATCAACGTTGTCCGAACCGGCTTTATGCCCGTAAGTTCTCTTTTTTCCACGAAGGGTTGCCCACCTTCCGTTTCCGTCCATAATAATTCCAACGTGTTTTGGAACTTTAATATTTTCTTCCATTATACAGATAAAATATCCTTTTCTTTATCAGCGTAAAGTTTATCAACTTTGTCTATCATTTCAGTTATCGTTTTATCAATTTCCTTTTCAAAGTCGGCATGTTCGTCTTCGGAGATTTCCTTATTTGTCTTCATTTTCTTTAATACGTCCATAGCGTCACGGCGAACGTTTCTTATAGCGACTTTGCTGTCTTCTGCCATTTTCTTTATTTGTTTAACCAATTCTTTTCTTCTTTCTTCGGTTAGGGCAGGGAATACCAAACGGATAAC
>JAZLMT010000035.1:0-4699 GCA_045598745.1 Christensenellaceae bacterium | reverse complement strand
TACCGAATAAATAAATATTTACAGTATTCATTTTTACTCCTTATCAATACTCGTCGGGTAATTCGTCGAGTTCGGTCATACAAAAGACGGGACCGTCTTTACATACGTATTTATTGCCAACGTTACATCTACCACATTTACCAATACCGCATTTCATACGAAGTTCAAGCGTTGTATAAACTCTTTCCTTCTTGAAGCCCAAATCTAATAGTCCTGCAAGCGTAAATTTAATCATGATAGGTGGACCGCATAAAACAGCCGTCATAGTCGGATCTAACCCTAACTCTTTAACGTAGTTAGGAACGAAACCAACGTGCCCGTCCCAACCTTCTTGTTCTCTGTCTATCGTTAGATAAACTTCAAAGTTAGGTTCGTTCATCCACTCTTCTTTAATTTCGTTTATGTCTACTAAATCGTCTTTACTTCTTGAACCGTATACTATAACGACTTTGCCGTAATTTTTACGATAATGACGAACGTAGTTAATAACACTACGAAGCGGTGCGAGCCCTATACCACCTGCAATAAAGAGTAGGTCTTTACCCTTGAAGTCGCCTTCTACAGGGAAGTTCTTTCCGTAAGGGCCACGAACCGTTATTTGTTGGCCTACTTCTAAAGCGTGAATAACTTCGGTAACACAACCGCATTTCTTTATGGAAAATTCCATAAATTCTTTATTTGTCGGAGATGACGTTATTGAGAACATACTTTCGCCAACGCCCGGGATTGAAACCATTGCGCATTGACCTGGAAGGTGCTCAAAAAGTTTTTTGCCGTCTAACCCGACAACTCTAAACGTCTTAACGTCAGGCGTGTCACGCCTAATATCCGTTATAACGCCAATTCTTGGGATAAGATTTTCATTAACCATTGTTCTTTCCCCCTATCTTTTTAATTACTTTAACAATATTTAAATGTTGTGGACATTTGTTTACGCATCTACCACAACCAACGCAAGAGAAAGTTCCGTTATATTGTGACGGATAGTAAACCAACTTGTGCATAAATCTTTGACGGTATCTTTGAAGTTGCGTCGTTCTTGAATTTGCTGCTGCCATTTGCGTAAAGTCTTTATACATGCAAGAATCCCAGCATCTGAATCTGATAACGCCGTCGTTCGTTTTAAAATCTCTGATATCAAAGCATTGACACGTTGGGCAAACGAAAGTGCAAGTTCCACAACCCAAGCACGCTTCCGATAAGCCTTGCCAGTCAGGAAGATTAAACAATTCGTTTAAGTTCTCTTCCTTAAATCTGGATAAGTCTAAATCTTTATAAGGTAACTTTTCAATCTTTGATTTAATATCTTTTTGTATCTTTTCAACTTCTTTATCACCGCCGTCAGTTCCAAAGCCCTTCATAATTTCAAAAAGTGCCTTGCCCTTTTCGGTATTAAGCGTAAAGTAAGCAAAATCGTTATCCATCCAACACGTTATATCGCCTTTAGGATTAGAAGCATCTAACTTAAAGGTAGAACAAAAACATGAAAGTTCCGGATTATTACAAGCAAGTGTTACGATAATTCCTGCATCTCTTCTTGCCTTATAGAAGGTATCAACAGGCTCAGCTAAAAATACGTTATCTAAAATTTCAAACGACTTATAATCACAAGCCTTAACGCCGAAGATAACGAACGGATCTTTATCGCTTCTTATATCTTTGATTTCAATGTTCTTTCCTTCAAGCCTAAACTTCATCATCGTTTCGCTTTGCGGGAAGAAGAAATCTTTTGCACTCTTAACAGTCTTTAACGTTTCAACGGAAGTCATTGAAACACCGTCAAACTTGCCGTAGTTAACTTCGCCAGCCTTAAAGAGTGGAAGATATAAATCCATCTTTTCGGAAATTGCAGTATAAACTTGTTTTAGTTTATTCTTTTCAATCTTAAGCATTATTATTTACCCTCCTTTTCAACTAAAAAGTTAGGTTCTTTATCGTTTGTGGTGTAAGAAGTAAGCGGTGTTTTACCTTCACTTTCTTCACCTGCTTGATAGTCGCCGTATAATTCGTTTATATCTTTAATGAATTTTCTATTAAATAAATGTAGGGGAATATGCTGTGGACAAACACGACTGCATTCACCACAATCGGTGCATCTTCCGGAAACGTGGAAAGCACGGATAATGTGATATAATTGTTCTTCAAAAGAAACGTCGTTTGCCTTTGCCGATATACCGGACTTTGGATTATCAAAAACACAATTTAAACATGAACATGCCGGACAAACGTTTCTACAAGCGTTACAACGAATACACTTTGAAAGTTGACCTTTCCAGAAATTATATCTTTCATTAGGTTTCATCTTTTCTATTGCTTCTACGCCGGAGAACCTGTCGTTCTTTGTTTCAGGCATTTCGTTTAGTATTATCGTTTCGTCGCTAATTACGTGTTTTTTGCCTTTGCACGTTTGACATTTATATAAAAGAACTTCGTCTTTATCAATGCTCTTTTCACCGTCAACCGTATTAAATACTGCCTTGTCGCCAACGTATTTAGCACTGATAACACCGTAAATCTTCTTTTCGCTTATCTTATTCATATCAAGTTTACCTTGACATTCAATACCTATAATATAAACGTTTTCTCTGTTGATTCTGTGTTCTTTTAATAATTGATTGAAACTATACGTATCACAAGGTTTAAGTAAGACAGCCGTCTTTCCTTCCTTTTTACTTATTTCAATCATATACTTTGAAAGATTTGCACCGCAAAAATCGTTATAAACGAAATCCTTAAGGCTTTCGCTGGTTTCAAACGTTGCAGGGCTTGGATCAAATTCAAATTCACCCTTTGTCCAACCGGCAACTCTTTTAACTTCACCGCTGTCTAAAAGGGAAGAACATCTTTTAACTATGGCATTTTCTAAATCAGTCATTGTCTTATTCCCCCTTTACCCTTAAATCTTGTAAGCGTTTGTTTTCACCGAGTTCGGTTACCTTTTTAACAAAATCGTTCATAACGGCAGAAAATTTAGCACCTTCTGCAGCGGATACCCACTCAACTCTCGTTCTTTCTTTTTCAATTCCCAAAAAATCAAGAAATGAAAACAAGAGCGACATTCTTCTTCTTGTATAATAGTTACCCGTTACGTAGTGGCAATCACCCGGGTGGCAACCGCAGAGAATAACTCCGTCAGCCCCACGTTGAAAAGCCTTTAATATAAACATAGGATTAACTCTACAAGAACACGGAACTCTGATAATTTTTACGTTTGCAGGATATGATAATCTGCTTGAACCGGCTAAATCCGCACCTGCATAAGAACACCAGTTGCAACAAAAAGCAACGATATTAGGCGTCCATTCTTTTTTCTCGGTTTTTACTTCTTGCATATTGCCTCTACCTCCGACATAATTTGTTTAGAACTGAATCCGGAAAGATCCATAGCACCTGAAGGGCAAGTTACAGTGCACGCACCGCAACCTTGGCAAACTGCAGGGTTAACGTAAGCAACACGCCTTGTCTCCGTCTTTCCGCCACCGAGCCTAAATTCTTTATCAATATACGAAATAGCACCGTAAGCACAAACGTTTGCGCATTGTGAACAACCGTTACACATCATTTCGTTTGAACTTGCAATACAAGGATTCGTTTTTAATTTATCTTTTGTTAAAAGTCCTATGACCTTTGCCGCAACAGCAGAAGCTTGTGAAACGGTTTCAGGAATATCTTTAGGGCCTTGGCAAACACCTGCAAGATATACGCCGGCTGTTGGAGATTCAACAGGACGGAGTTTTGCATGCGCTTCTGTTAAGAAGTTATTTGTATCTATACTTGCCGTAAGTAAAGTTGCTATCTTTCTAACGGAAGGTTCCGGTTCAATAGCAGTTGCTAAAACTACCAAATCACTTGGAATAACAACTTGTGTGTTATCTATAAGGTTAGAACCTTGAACCATCAGTTTACCGTTTTCGTTATAAACCTTACCAACCATACCTTTTATGTAGTCAACGTTATATTGTTCAACTGCCCTGCGATAGAATTCATCATAATTCTTTCCGGGAGTTCTAACGTCAATATAGAAAACGTGAACTTCGGTATCAGGATATTTTTCACGGATTAACATTGCGTGCTTTGCAGTATACATACAGCAAATCTTTGAACAATACGGCTTACCGCAACCCGAAACGTCACGAGAGCCAACGCATTGAATAAAAGTAATAACCTTTGGATGCGTTAAATCCGACGGACGAAGTAGAACACCGTTCGTAGGGCCTGCTGCGTTCATAAGTCTTTCTAACTCTAATGAAGTTATAACGTCTTTATTATCTGCATAACCGTATTCATTGAAGTTATCAACGGAAATAGGCTTAAAGCCCGTTGCTACAACGATAGCACCGTATTCCCTATCAATAAATTCATCTTTCATATCGTAGTTGATTGCACCTGCACCGCAGAATTTTTGACAAATACCGCATTTACCTGTATTAAGTTTTAAACATTGTTCCGGATCAATAACGGCAACGTTTGGAATTGCTTGTGCAAACGGAATATAAATAGCGGTTCTCGTGTTCAAATTCATATTGAATTCGTTAAGCCCCTTTCTTGACGGGCATTTTTCCATACAAACTTTACAACCCGTGCACTTCGTTTCGTCAACGTATCTTGCTTTTCTCTTAATCTTAACTTTGAAGTTTCCGACAAAGCCTTTAACTTCTTCAACTTCAGAATAAGATAAAATATCAATCTTTTCGTTTTG
>JAZLMT010000034.1:0-8222 GCA_045598745.1 Christensenellaceae bacterium | reverse complement strand
ATTATATTTTTTCAAAAATTTATATTGAAAAAGATATAGAGCAAAGCAAATAAAAATAGTTAAAAACAAACAGCCCGTGGCTTTTGCCACGGGCTGTTTTGATGTTTAATTAAAATTATTTAACCATAGCTTTAACGGTTTCAACAATGTTTTCTACAGTAAAGCCGAACTTCGTAAATAATAATTTTGCCGGAGCGGAAGCACCAAAGGTATTCATGCCGATAACCTTTCCGTCCAAACCAACGTATTTATACCAGCACATTGGGGAACCTGCTTCAACAGCGAGCCTAGCTTTAACACTCTTTGGAAGAACGCTATCTTTATACTTTTGAGGTTGCTTTTCAAAGTCTTCTAAACAAGGCATAGAAACAACTCTAACGTCAATACCGTCTTTTAAGAGTTCTGCTTTAGCAGAATAGATAAGGTTAACTTCTGAACCTGTTGCCATTAAAATTGCATCAGGTGTTTTCTTGTTGCTGTCAGCAAGAATATAGCCACCCTTAAAGGCATCTTTGCCTGTTCCTTCTATCATAGGAAGTGTTTGACGTGATAAGAATAAGCAAGAAGGTTCTTTGCCGGAAACTGCACTAATCCAAGCGGCAGCAGTTTCTCTTCCGTCACACGGTCTATAAACTCTTAAGTTTGGCATAGCACGAAGCCCTGCAAGATGTTCAATAGGTTGATGGGTTGGACCGTCTTCACCAACACCGATAGAATCGTGTGTTAATATATAAGTTACAGGGAGTTCCATAATTGCACTCATACGCATTGCGTTCTTCATGTAGTCGGAGAAAACGGCAAACGTTGCGCAGTATGGAATCAAACCACCGTGTAAATACATACCGTTAACGATAGCAGCCATAGCGTGTTCACGAATACCGAAGTGAAGGTTAGAACCTGTCTTATCGGTTGGGAGATAATCTCCACGTGATTTCATGTTTGACTTGTTTGCAGGTGCTAAATCTGCAGAACCACCGATTAAGTTTGGAATATATTTTGCTAATTTATTTAATACTGTTGCACTGTATCCACGTGAAGCGTCGTCCTTTTCAAATTGCCATAATTCTTCAATATTTGCTAAATCAGGTAATTCTTTATTCTTCCATGCGAGATATTCTTTAGCAAGTTCAGGATATTTTTCAGAGTAAGCCTTGAACAATTCCTTCCAAGCCTTTTCTGCTCTTTTACCTTTGTTTGCGAATTTTTTGCAGTGAGCAAATACTTCATCAGGAACTTCAAAAGGTGGATAGTTATATCCTAAATTCTTCTTTAAGTTTGCAACGCCTTCTTCTCCGAGAGGAGCGCCGTGGCAACTTGCTTTACCTGCTAAATCAGAGCCGAAGCCGATAACTGAAGTGATTTGAATAAGCGTTGGCTTATTCTTTTCTGCTTTTGCCTTTTTAATAGCTTTATTTAATGCGTTTATGTCGTTAGCATCTTTAACTTTGATAACTTGCCAACCCAAAGCTTCGTGACGTTTAGCAACGTCTTCCGTAAATGTTATATCCGTGTTGCCTTCAATGGTGATATCGTTATCGTCATATAAAACGATAAGTTTTCCGAGATGAAGTGCACCGGCAAGTGAAGCGGCTTCGTTTTCAATACCTTCTTGCATACAACCGTCACCACAAAGGGCGATTGTATAGTGGTCAACGATAGGGAAGCCTTCTTTATTAAATTTATTTGCAAGATAATCTTCAGCAAGAGCCATGCCGACAGCGTTGGCAATACCTTGTCCTAAAGGACCTGTTGAAGTTTCAACACCAGGGCAAACGCCGTATTCCGGGTGACCTGCCGTTATAGAACCTAATTGACGGAAGTTCATTATATCTTCTTTCTTTAATCCAAAACCAAACAGATAATAAAGTGAATAATCAAGCATAGAGCCGTGACCTGCAGAAAGAACAAACCTGTCTCTGTTGTCAAAAGCAGTATCCTTTGGATTAAAAGTCATGTTCGTAAATGCAGCATATCCTATTGGAGCAGCGCCAAGTGGAAGGCCAGGGTGACCTGAATTTGCCTTTTGAATTGCTTCTGCAGAAAGAACTCTTATGGCATTTACAGTGAGTTGAGTTACATCGTTCATAATATCCTCCTATTAAGGGGAAAACCCCCATACGCTTATCGCGTAATAACTCTTTTATTATATAGCAAATCATATTGTTTTTCAAGCCTTTTCCCCTAAATATTTATAAAAAAACTTGTATTTTAGGGTATTGTATGGTAAAATAAAATAGAATAAAAATAACTTGGAGAAAAACTATGGACGACAAACAATTTGTTAAAGATATTGCAGACATTAATGAAGATTTTGCACAATGGTATACAGACGTGGTTTTAAAAACCGAACTCGTAGATTACGGCCCTGTTAAAGGCACGATGGTTATTAGACCTTACGGTTATGCTATTTGGGAAAATATTCAAAAGGATATGGATAGAAGATTTAAGGAAACGGGTAGTAAAAACGCTTATTTCCCGTTGCTTATACCTATGAGTTATTTCACAAAGGAAGCAGAACACGTTGAAGGATTCGCACCGGAAGTTGCAGTCGTAACGCACGCCGGCGGTGCTAAACTTGAAGAACCGCTTGCAATCAGACCTACGAGTGAAACAATTATCGGAACAATGTATGCAAAATGGATTCAATCATATAGAGATTTACCGCTTATAATGAATCAATGGTGTAACGTTATGAGATGGGAAAAGACAACCCGTCCGTTTTTAAGAACGAGTGAGTTTTTGTGGCAAGAAGGCCATACCGTTCACTCTAGTGAAGAAGAAGCAATGGAAGAGACAATGAAGATGCTTGAAGTTTATAAAACTTTTGCAGAAGAAACTTTGGCTATTCCTGTTATTTGCGGTAGAAAGACCGATAAAGAAAAATTTGCCGGTGCCGTTGCTACTTTCGGTATGGAAGCAATGATGCTTGACGGAAAGAGTTTACAAGCAGGAACTTCTCACTATTTAGGGCAGAATTTTTCAAAGGCATTTAACATAAAATATCTTGATAAGGATAGCCAACTTAAGTTTGGATATACAACGTCATGGGGAACGTCAACCCGTATGATAGGTGCGATAATTATGGCGCACGGTGATCAAAGAGGGCTAGTTCTTCCACCAAAGGTAGCACCTATTCAAGTTATAATAATTCCTATTGCGGCACATAAGGGCGGGGTTATTGAAAAAGCAAAAGAAATTGAACAAGTTTTATTAACTAAAGGTATCAGGGCTGAAGTTGACGTTCGTGATATGAGCCCGGGTTGGAAGTTTAACGAGTGGGAAATGAAAGGCGTTCCTGTCCGTTTGGAAATCGGCCCACGTGATATTGAAGCAAATCAAGCAATGATAGCAAGGCGTGATACTTTTGAAAAAAATGCAGTTTCACTTGATAATCTCGGCGATACGATTTCAAAGTTGTTAGATACGATTCAAAAAGATATGCTTGAAGCTTCAAGAAAGAGAAGAGATGCTAAAATCGTGGAAGCAACTTCTTTAGAAGAAATTTTGCAGGGCGTAGAGAATAAAAACTTTGTTAAGGCCGGCTGGTGCGGATGTAGAGAGTGCGAAGATAAAGTTAAAGAATATGCAAGTGCAACTTCAAGGGTTATGGTTGACGAAGAAGGCGTTCCTGAAACTTGTGCTATTTGCGGTAAAAAGGCAAAGCATAAAGTTATCTTTGCAAGGGCATACTAATATTATAGGAGTAAAAAATGATTGGTTTAGTAGATGAATATGGATTAATTGATTTAGAAACGGGATCATCGGTAGTATTTTTAATCTTAACTTTAGGAGTTTTGTTGGCTTTTTATCTTTTGAGATCTTTTGGTCTTTATGCAATGGCAAAGGGAAGCGAAGATAAAAAGATAAACAAAATTTCTTATGTTTCGTTTATACCGTTTGCTTGGGTATACGTAGCAGGTAAACTTGCAGGGAATATTTCTGTTTTCGGGTTTAGAATTAAAAATTACGCATTGATTATTTTGATTGTGTTTGCAACTGCCGGTGTTTTAGATTTAGTTATAAATATTTGGCTATATTATCCTGTGATAGGAGGCTTTTTTCAAGGCGAAACGGTTTATATAAATATGTTCGGAATATCAAGCAGTTTCACGAACTATAGCAGTGATTTGTTTATTTTGGCAGAACCAACAACGGCAATACCGGAAAGCGTTTATAACTTCTTATATATTTCTTCATACGTTGTAAGTATTTTGAAATATATTGCCGAAATTGCAATGATATTTATCTATATAGAATTATTTAGAAGATATTGGCCAAGGCACGTTTTTGCAGGTTCAATATTCAGTATTTTCGGTTTGTTCCCGATATTTGTTTTTGCAGTTAGAAAACATAAACCGGTTAATTATACGGATTATATTTATAGTCAATATCGCAACGTGTATAATTCGCAAAATTATAATCAAAACAATAATAATTATAATAACGGCAAGGATGATCCGTTTTCGGATTACTCTAATGGCAACGATAACTACGTTCGCCCAACGCCGAAAAATAATAACGACGAAGATCCTTTTGCCGATTTTGATAAAAAGAACTAGAGAAAATTATGTTAAGTGAAAATATATCAGCAATTTCAACGGCACTTTCCCCGAGTGGTGTTGCCGTTATAAGAATCAGCGGTAGCACTCCGCTTGAAGTTGCCGAAAAAATGTTTAAGCCTATCGGTAAAACCAAAGTTAAAGATTTCACCCCAAACGTTATGTATGTCGGCGAAATTGTTTGTGACGGGTTTACCGATTTCGGTATGTGCGTGTATTTTAAAGCTCCGAAAAGTTTTACCGGTGAAGATACGATAGAATTTCACTGTCACGGTGGGCTTGCTATTTCGCAAGGCGTGTTAAAAAAATCGCTTGCCTCCGGGGCAAGGCTTGCCACTAACGGTGAATTCACAAAGCGTGCGTTCTTAAACGGCAAACTTTCGCTTTCCTCTTGTGAAGGGCTTATAGATATGATTAACAGTGAGTCTGAAGCAGGGGTTAAAGCGGGTTATTACTTATATCGTGAAAAATTGAATAACG
This sequence comes from Christensenellaceae bacterium, assembly GCA_045598745.1. Classification (GTDB taxonomy): domain Bacteria; phylum Bacillota; class Clostridia; order Christensenellales; family Borkfalkiaceae; genus UBA1259. Next base: position 3,183 of record JAZLMT010000034.1, on the reverse strand, counting down.
AAATAAACGGTATGCAAGATTTGTTAACCGATGCTCTTTCGGAAATTGACGTGGATATGGATTTTCCGGAAGAAGATTTATCTCTTCAATCTCACGACAAGGTTAAAGAGAATTTAAATATTGTTGTTGAAAAGGTTGATAGCCTTTTAAAGACGTTTAACGTTGGTAGAACGTTAAAGAACGGCGTTAGCGTTGGTATTGTGGGTAAGCCGAACACCGGTAAAAGTTCACTGCTTAATGCGCTGTTAAATTATGACAAGGCAATCGTTTCCGATATTGCGGGAACAACACGTGATATCGTAGAAGGCTCTATTGATATAAACGGAGTAAGGTTTAATTTTTCAGATACTGCCGGAATCAGAGAGAATACCGATTTGGTGGAAGGTTTGGGCGTCGGGCTATCTAAAAAGATTGCGTCGTCTTCCGATCTTATTTTGTTTGTTATGGACGGCGGAAATATAGATAGCGAAGATGAAAAAATTTATTCTACGATAAAAGATAAAAATAAAATTGTTATTGTCAACAAGATAGATAACGGTAAGTATCATGACGATAGAGCCGATATTTATATTTCTTGTTTAAGAAAAGAAAATTTAGATAAACTTCGTGAACTTATTTATAATAAAACTATTTCTAACGGAATAGACTTAAATGGTGATTTCTTAACAGAAGAAAGGCATTATTTAGCGCTTAAAAAGGCAAAGGAAAGTTTATTAGAAGCTTTACGCAATATAGAAAACGTAACTCTTGATATTTTAGCCATAGATATAAAAAACGGCTGGGATGCACTTGGCGAGATAAGTGGAAGGACAGCAACGGAAGATATAATAAATAATATATTTTCTAAGTTCTGCGTAGGAAAATAAAGCCATCTTCATCTTAAAACACTGCGTTTCTGTTTCGGTTTTTGACCTCAATAACCAACAAGGTTAATTTCGTCCAAAAACCTGCACGAGCCTTGTGTTTTAAGCGAATATGTCTTTATTTAAGTAATGTTTTTCTTGTCTAAACGGCGACTAATCACTTATTACATAAAGGCTTTCTCATCTTGTTATAGTGCGTCAGTATTTTGAAAATCCGATTGGTTACAACCAACAAGGTTGCGCCCACCCGTCTTTTCAAAACTTCCTTCTCTAACAAGCGATAAAACCTTTATTTATATTAAATTGGTAAATTATTATGGTAAATTTAGAATTATACAGAGTGTTCTACACGGTAGCGAAGTGTGGTAGTTTAACAAAGGCTGCTGAAGAATTATATATTTCACAGCCGGCAGTATCACAGGCTATCAAGCAGTTAGAAGGTCAACTTGGTGGTCAACTATTCGTCAGAACTCATAAAGGTATGGAACTTTCCGATACGGGTGGAAAGCAAATTTTTGATTCGGTTGAAAAAGCACTTAAGCTCTTTGAAGAAGCAGAAAATAAGTATTCCGAACTCAAAGAAACTGCAACCGGTATCGTTAGAATATGTGCTTCCGATACGGTTAGCACGCATTTTTTGTTACCGTATATAAAGAAGTATCACGAAAAGTATCCTAACGTTAATTTGATGCTACAAAATTGCACGTCAAATGAAACGATAGAACATTTAAAAAACAATAAGGGCGATATAGGGTTTGTAAATTTACCTATAGACGACAGTGATATAAACTTAATGAATACCGTTATGCCGTTACACGACAGTTTCTTTTGTAGTGAAAAGTTTAAGGAATTGACGGAAGGTGTTGTTGATTTAAAAAGGTTGCAAGATTATCCGTTGTTGATGTTAGAGTTGTCTACTGCAACAAGGCAGGCGATAGTTACGTTTGCGCACTCGCAGGGCATTCATTTGCATCCGGAAATAGAACTTGCGTCTTTAGAACTTATGACAAGTTTGGCAAAGAACGGCATAGGTATTGCATGTATTCCGAGAGAATTCGTTCGCCACGAAGTAGAAGAAGAAAAAAGTTTGATAGAGATTAAAACCGAACCGCAACTTCCTACACGTGCAATAGGGCTTGCGATACCGAAAAACGAAGGCATGACCTTTGCCGTTAAAGAATTTATAAAATTGATAGAAAAGGGAGAAATATAATATGGAAATTTGGCAAGCGATAGTTTTAGGGGCAATTCAAGGTTTTGCAGAATTTTTGCCTATCTCAAGCAGTGGACATTTATTGCTTATGCAAAAATGGTTTGGGCTAACAGAAGGAGTATGGTTCTTTAATATAATGCTACATATAGGGACGCTTATTCCAGTTTTAATCGTGCTTTGGAAAGACGTTATAAATATGTTCAAAAAGCCGTTCAGTAGGTTTGGATACTGGGTTTTGGCATCAATCCCTGCAGGCATAGTCGGGTTGGTTATTGCACTTGTTTGTAATCTTGACGCAGTATTTTTAGATAACATTTGGCTACTTGGGTTAACCTTTTTATTGACGGCGGGGGAACTTGTCTTTTCGGAATATTATTCAAACAAAAAACAAATGTTAAATCCGATAAATACAAAAACGTCTTTAATTATGGGCTTTGGTCAAGCGTTTGGCGTTTTTCCGGGGCTTTCCAGAAGCGGAACGACAATCACAGCAGGAACGATAGCGAAAGTTGACAGAAAAGAAAATGGTGTTTTCACTTTTGTTATGAGTATTCCCGTAATACTTGCAGCCGCTGTGTTAGAAGGCTATACCGGCATTAAAGACGAAACGCTTGAAATAGAAGCGTTACCTTTGGTTTTCGGTATGGTAACCAGTATGGTAACGGGTTATATCGCAGTTAAGTTTATGCTTAAAATAATAAAGAAAGCAGATTATAAATGGTTCTCATTATATTTGGTTTTAATATCAACCGCAACTTTTGTAACAGCTTTTGTGTAAATCTTAAAAGAATAAAATTTAAAAGCCTTTCGGGATTACCCGAAAGGCTTTTATTTTTTTAATCCTAAAATATCGTCTGAAGATACGTCTAAAACATCGCAAAGGTTTGCAAAAGTGTCAATCGCAGGGAACTTATCAAGCCGAATATATTTACTTACCGTTGACGGGTTTATACCAAGTTTTTCGGCTATTTGTTTTTGAGTGAGATTTGAATTTTTGATTTCTTCTCTCAATCTTTTTTGAATATCTTTTAATTCAATCATAGTAAAATTATAGCACAGTGTGCTTTTTTATCTTGACAAATGGCACATTGTGCCTTTATAATATAA
>JAZLMT010000033.1:0-4661 GCA_045598745.1 Christensenellaceae bacterium | reverse complement strand
AAAAACATGAAAAGCGCCTCCCATTGGGAGGCGCTTTTTGCGTAAAAATGTGGAAATTGCGAAATGGGTGTGCTATAATAAAATATTATCATAGTATCCATCTTAAACAATAAATTTATGCTTGAATACAAATATTTTTTAACCTTAAAATCATAAATTATTTTGTCGAATTTATCTATTTTTTCCATGAACGATTTTTTTGAAATCATTAGATATTCCCTAACGATTTATCTAGTCCGTTTAAGAATTTTTTATGCGGACCAAAACAAAAAGCACTGTTCTTCAGTGCTTTTTTGTTTTACTTTTTTATCAATTTATTCAAAAAAGTTGACAATTTTTTTATATAGTGATATTATACTAACGTAAAGGCTGTGAAGAAAAGGGCTTATCGTTCTATGCTTTTAGAGAGATAACGGTTGGTGCAAGTTATTAGATAGACTTTAAGTTTGTAGTTTCCGAGCTGAAAGGAAGAAAGTTTTTTAATTAGTAGAACCTTTCCGTTATTGTTGCGTTAATACATAGGGGCTGTTGGGCCTTGAGTGACGGTGTTCCGTAATTTGAGTGGTACCGCGGGTAGATTATTTACTCGTCTCAAAAGTTTTTTGAGACGGGTTTTTTTATTTTATACTCTCTCAAAAGGAGGTCTTATGGAAAAGAATAACGAAATTGATTTGAAAATCAAAGAAATGGCTAAACGTATTAAAGAACTTCGTTTGATAGTTGGCCACTCTGAAGAATACATGGCTGAAAAAACCGGTGTTACCACTTCAGAGTATATTAAGTGTGAAGAAGGTAAAAGTGACTTAAACTTCGCCTTCATTTATAGATGTGCTTTAAGTTTGGGTGTGGACGTTACTGAAATTATTGAAGGTGAAGCTCCGAAACTTAAGTCATATACAATCACAAGAAAAGATCAAGGCCAAGAAATTGGCAATGCACACGGTATGACCTATTATAATATGGCTTATGCTTTCCAAAACAGAATTGCAGAACCGCTTTACGTAAAAATAAATTATAATTCTGCACTTGAAAATCAACCTATTGAAGTAACTTCGCACAAAGGCCAAGAACTTGATATTATCGTTTCAGGTAAAATGAAACTTCGCATCGGTGAACATATTGAAACTTTATGTGCCGGTGATACTGCTTACTACGATAGTGATACACCGCACGGTATGATTGCAACAGGCGGAGAAGATTGTATCTTTTACGCTATCGTGCTTAACCCTACGGGCGAACCTATCCCCGACTTAAATATTTCACCTGTTATTAAAGAAAAAGCAGAAGTTGAAAAGAAAGAACTTAATCAACAAATTTATCACAAATATATTGATTACGTTAAAGACGCAAACGGAACGCCTACTTCAATAACGTTTAAGAATATTGATAAATTCAATTTTGCATTTGATATTGTTGACGAAATTGCAAAAAAAGATCCTGAAAAAATTTGCATGGTTCACGTTTCTAAAGATTTTACCGAAAGAAAATTTACTTTTACCGATATGATGAAGGAATCTAACCGTTGCGCAAATTACTTTAAGTCTATCGGAATAAAGAAAGGCGACAGAGTTATGCTCGTTCTAAAACGCCATTATCAATTCTGGTTCGCTATGCTGGGACTAAATAAGTTAGGGGCTATCGCTATACCTGCAACAAATCAATTATTAGAACACGACTTTTTATATAGATTTAAGTCTGCCGGCGTTACCTCTATACTCTGCACAGCAGACGGCGAAACGGCAAATCAAGTTGAAATTGCAGAAAAAAATTATAACGGCTTAATTAATAAAATTATCGTAAACGGCTCTCGTGAAGGTTGGAGAAATTTTGACGAAGAATACACTGCTTACAGCACTCACTTTGATAGAACCGCATCTTCACCTTGTGGCGACGATCCGCTTCTTATGTTCTTTACATCAGGAACGAGCGGTTATCCGAAAATCGCAATGCACAGCCATAAATATCCGTTAGGACATTTCCATACTGCAAAATTCTGGCACCACGTTGATCCAAACGGATTACACTTAACTATCTCCGATACAGGCTGGGCTAAAGCCATGTGGGGTAAACTTTACGGGCAATGGCTTTGTGAAGCTGCAACTTTCGTTTATGACTTTGACAGATTTGAAGCAGATAAAATTATGCCTATGTTCGCAAAATACCATATCACTTCTTTCTGTGCCCCACCTACTATGCTCCGTATGATGATAAAACAAGATTTATCAAAATACGATTTTTCTTCCGTTAAACATATGACAACGGCAGGCGAAGCATTAAACCCTGAAGTTTACCGTCAATTTGAAAAACTAACCGGTTTACAAATCTATGAAGGTTTCGGCCAATCGGAAAGCACCATGATGATAGGAAACTTAATCGGTGCTCCACATAAGGTTGGTTCTATGGGTAAACCTGTTCCTATATATAAAATTCACTTGGTTGATCCCGACGGAAAGGACGTTAAAGTCGGTGAAGTAGGTGAAATTGTTGTTGATATCAGTAACGGTGCACCTTGCGGTTTATTTAAAGGTTACTACAATAGCCCTGAAAAGACAAACGAAGTTATGCATGACGGCTATTATCACACAGGCGACACGGCTTGGGTTGACGAAGACGGATTCTATTGGTATGTTGGTAGAGTTGATGACGTTATTAAGTCTTCCGGATACCGTATCGGGCCGTTTGAAATTGAAAGCGTTATAATGGAACTCCCTTACGTTTTAGAGTGCGGTGTTTCCGCTGCGCCTGACGAAGTTCGTGGACAAGTTGTTAAAGCAAGTATCGTTTTGGTTGACGGTGTTGAAGGAACTGACGAATTAAAGAAGGAAATTCAAGATTACGTTAAAAAGCACACTGCCCCGTATAAATATCCACGTATCGTAGTATTTAAAAAAGAACTTCCAAAAACGACAAGCGGAAAAATTATCAGAAATCAATTATAATAATTTTAAGAGCAAGGTTTTTTACCTTGCTCTTATTTTACCTTTTTACGTTTACTGCAAGTATTCCCGATATCCCACCCACAATTAAAAGATATAATATTTCTAAAATAAAACTTAAAGGTGAAAAACTAATCAACCCGAATATTAAAAACAATATGTATTCTAGTATTCCGCAAAATACCCCTATCGTTCCGCCTTTAATAAGCCCCTTTTCCCCTTTAACCTTGATTAAACATACTATCAGTAAACAAATTGCTTTTAATATTTGCGTTACTATTTTTATTATTCTTTGATTTATATCAAATTTATAGTTAATTAAAGAAAGTAATATAATACAGCAAAACGATACTATTAAAAATAATAAAACACCACTAAAAACTTCAACTGTGTTTGATCTTGACTTGTCTTTCATATATCCACCTTTTATATACATATACTTGATTTATGTTTTAACATATTGTATAATAAGAAAGATATTCTACAAAAAGGATAAATATGACAATACCTAAATTAAAAATTGAAAACAAATTTATCAACAGCAATCTATTTCCGTTAGTTCCTGCTTTAGTTGGTACTATATCTTTTATTTTAGGAATTCAACTCATTGGTTTCATTTTTACCATTGTGGTTGGATGTTATATTGTTGTATCTCAAAAAGACACGTCCCCCGTTGTCCCTATGATTTTTTGCTTTATTATTTCAATTCGTGAAATAGATAAAATCTTAACTCCTTTTTGGCTTATAATTCTCTTTGCACCCGTAGTCATTTCCTTTGTTATTCACTTCATTTTATATAAAACAAAATTTTCTTTAGGTAGCCTTTTTATACCTTTGATATTAGTTTCTATAATTAATTTTTTGGGCGGAATAGGTTCAACATACCGCCAATATTGGTTAGACGGTTTATCTTATCTTCTCGTTGCCGGTGTCGTTCCGCTATTTATTTACGTTTTATTTTACTTTACGATTGATGCAACCGATACCGAAAAAACCAAGCAGTTTTTTATGTCAACTTATATTGCAATAGCTTTTGCAGTTGCTCTAGAAGTTGTAATTTTAAAAGAAAACCTATTTTTATCAATTTTGGATAACGGAAGCAATCTGCCTAATGAACTAGGGTGGCTAAATACAGGATCATCCAGTTACTTTATCCATCTTGCAATTTGTATACTGTTTTATCTTTTTATATCAACAAAAAAATATATCCTTTCACTTTTAGGGTCCGCCTTATTATTTGCTACTTTAATATATGCCCAAAGTGATTCCGGAACAGGTGTAGAATTGATTTTCTTACCTTTTATAATGTTTTTGTCTTACAAAAAAGTTGATGCAACAAAAAGAAAAATTTTATCATATCTATTTTTAATTTTCGCTGTTTCCGCTATTATACTATTATATCTTTATATAACTTATCAACCTTTCAAAGATTACATAGATCTTCACTTTTTAAATGATACGGGTAGATCAAACATATATAAGGATGCAAAGATTCTTTTTACCGACAATATTTGGTTTGGTGGCGGATACGGCGGTGGATTCCATATCAACTATTTTATTACTTCTTGTAGAGGCTGTATGCATTCAACTATTTTACAAGTTCTTTATTCTATGGGAATAGTTGGCATAATCGTCTATATATATTATTATATAATCAGAATCAGAATTTTTACTTCTTCTACATCAGACTTTAGTTTTTTTATGTTTTTTGGTTTTCTCGCTTAT
>JAZLMT010000032.1:0-4563 GCA_045598745.1 Christensenellaceae bacterium | reverse complement strand
AAGTATCATAAAACGGATATTTGCCATATAGAAGAAGAAAACGAGCGGAACGAAAACTATGTCGGCTCAAACAACTGTATTGACCATGCAAGGACGAAAAACAATTATAGACTACTGCTTAGAAACAGTTCTTATACGGACTTTATCAATACGAGAATTAGCGAATTAAATCTACAAAAAACGCCGAGAAAAGATGCCGTTTTAATGGCTTCTTTCGTGGTAGGTTCAGACAGAGATTTTTTCAAGAAATTAGATGAAGAACAGCAAAACTGTTTCTTTCGGGATTGTACGGAGTTCTTCGTGAAACGGTATGGGAGAAAGAATATTATTTCCGCCGTTGTCCACAACGACGAAACTACACCGCACTTGCACTTAAACCTAATTCCCGTAAAAGATAACAGGCTTTGTGCGAAAGAACTACTTAACCGAAACGAACTTTCAAGACTGCAAACGGACTTCCACGAGCAAGTCGGAAAACTTTGGAAATTGAAACGTGGTAAAGAAGGAAGTACCGCAAGCCACTTGTCCACTGCCGAGTTCAAAGCAAAATGTCTTATAGACGACGCTGTGGAAAAATCAACGGAAATGATAATGGACGCCAACGAGAAGTTGGAAGAAATAGTACAAGCCGTTCAAAAGGCGGACAAGCATTTTGCTGACACTATGAAAGAGATCGCTACGGCAAAGGCGGAACGGGATAAAGTAATTCAAGAACGGAATACCGAAGCGGATTATACAAAATCTTTGGAAGACGCAAAGAACGGAAAGTCTGCTATAACGAAAAGCGGACTGAAAAACCAAATAATTGCACTAACGGTGGAGAATAAGAAACTTCAAGAAGATAATGAAAGATTGATAAATGACAGTGAAAGTAATTTCAAATTATATCAGTCGGTAAAGAAATACGAGCCTGCTTATCAAAAAACGAAAATGGCGATAGAGCATATTTGCAAAACAGAGCCATTAGCGTTCACAAGAGCGTATTTCCGTTCGCCGTCCATAATGGAGCCGTTTTTTAATATGGAAGAAATGCAATGTAGAATACCGAGAAACCGCATCAGAGAAATTGAAGAAGAGATTAAAAAGGAGTGCGAAACTCAAAAATCGAACAAAAAATTTAATAGCAAAGGAGACTGATAAGGAGAGAAGAATTTTAGGTTAATGTCAAGAAAGCGTAAGAACAACACAGGAATACCAGACTTTGAACTTGAATCGCTTGCAAGAGCGTTGTTACCTGCGATACAAAGATTGTTTGAAACAGAAGAAGGCAGGAAAGAGTTTGAAGAGTGGCAAGCCGAAAGGCAAAAATTACAACTTAATAATGAAAGTAAAAATACATAATCTCAATTGATATCAATGAGATACTGCAAAAGCAGTAATTACGGCACCGAGAACCGATTAAAAAACGGTAAATATTATAATAGTAGTGCCACCCAAAAAGGTGGCACTATGAATTAAACGGAGGATTTAAAAATGCGATATAAAAAATGGTTAGAAGAGTGGCTTGTAAATTACGTAGAGCCATCAACAAAGTTAAGGACTTTCAGTAGATATTCTGAAATCGTGGAACAGCATATCATACCGAGTCTTGGAAATTTAGAGTTATTATAATGAGATGTAAAACAAGAAATATTGCGAGTCAAGTATTCCCGGAATTGTAGTTTATGTAAAAATAAAATTTTATTTTTCAAACAGTAGAATATTCTTCTTGACAATTCTTGTAGAAAATAGTATACTATTATTGAAAAGCAAAATACTATGAATATAGGAGAAGTATTTTATTATGTTTGTGAATAGAATAAAAGAAAAATTCGGTATCAATGAACCGATTTTTACGGAGGATATATTAAATTTATTCCCCGAATATTCCCGTGCGTATGTATTTCGCTTAATAAAAGAAACGGAAAAGTCGGGAGAGCTTGTCAAATTTGCGAAAGGGATATATTATCTGCCACGCAAGACTTTTTACGGTATTTCCACTATCACAGCGGATTCCGTAATTGAAAGACGATATTTAAATTGGAATAATGATGTTTTTGGTGTTTATAGCGGTTTGAAATTGATGAATTTGTTTTCAGTAACAACGCAGGTCCCAAACGTAATCGAAGTGGTAACGAATAACGAAACTACCCGTCGCAGAGAAATGGATTTAGACGGAAGAAAATTTATTTTAAGAAAATCACGCTTGCAAATTAATAAAAACAATGCTGACACCTATATGATCTTGCAATTATTCAGTGATTTGGAATCTAACGTTAATTTAGACGAATTTGCCAAGCAAAGGCTTATTGAATATATGCAAGATAAACGCATTTCACAGAAACAATTATTATCTTTGGCTATAAATTTCCCTGCAAGAACAATGAAAAAACTTATAGGAAGTGGTATTTTAAATGAAGTTGCATAACGATAAACAAGCGTTTTCAGATACGATACTCTCGGTCAGCCGAGAATTAAATATTGTTCCCGCGCTTATAGAAAAAGATTATTACGTTACTTTGCTTTTAAAAGCATTAAGAGATAAAATCCCGGGTCTTTTATTCAAGGGTGGAACGAGTCTTTCAAAGTGTCATAAAATAATAGACCGTTTTTCTGAAGATATTGATTTGACCCTGGATAACGACCATTATTCACAAAGTAAAAAACGTAAAGCAAATAAGGCGGTGATCGAGGCGTGTGACGAATTAGGTTTTACCGTTGCGAACAGAGAGTTTGTTGAAAAACACAGCCACGGCAATTACAATGTCTATAATATCGAATACCCGATTTTATTCCCGTCAAACGACATTAAGCCTTATTTGAAAGTGGAAATGGTATTTATACAAAAGGCATTCCCCGACGAAATTAAGCCCGCAGATTCATATATAGGTTCGTGGCTAATCAATAACGGCAATTCGGATGCCGCGGGGCAATTTGATTTACTACCGTTTCAAATTCGGGTTCAATCATTAGAACGGACGCTTGTAGATAAAGTGTTTGCTATATGCGATTATTATTTACGAGATGAAGAATCTCGGAATTCTCGTCATATTTACGATATTTCTCGTATTTTAACCAAGGTAGAAATAAATAATAAGTTAAAGACGCTTGTTGAAAGTGTAAGAGAAGTCAGAAAGCCGAATAAAACTTCCCTTTCCGCACAGGACGGAGTAAATGTACCCGAACTTCTTAAAAAAATAGTTGACAGCGAATTTTTTAAAAAAGATTATATAAACAGTACGGAAAAATTACTTATTAAGCCTGTAAAATATGACGAGGCTATAAAGTCTTTGGAAATAGTTAGAGGTTTGTTTGTTAATAACGATAAAACGTCTATTGTTGAAAAGTATGAACGTCCGTCTATTATTTATGAGAGGTACAAAGCAGAACAGCGTGCGAGGATAATGGAGGGACGTGGTCCTGAAACACTTGTCGGATTAGAAAATATAGGTGTTTTTGAAGAAGCAAAAGAATATTATGCAAAACATGGAATAAAATCGTTTGAAAACCTTTATTATGGCGAACAATTGTATGATAGTAAAGAAAAAAACGAGCGTAGACTTATTAAATTGCTTGTTCCTTTTAGTGGATGGAACAAAGAGCGTTTAATTTATGTGTTCAAATCTTCGGGACAATATAACAAAGATAATCCTGATGATTATTACGATAAAATGGTTGATGGCTGTATAAAAGAAATGGCCAATATAAGTAAAAAAACAAATGACAGCAATAATAATATTATGTCAAGTGATTTTTTAAATAAAAAAAATAAAGATTTGGGCAATTCTAAATAATGACAAATTAAAACTTACTAACTAACAAGGAAAAGAAATTGTCAATAAACAAAATTATATGCTAATGTAAAAATTTTCGAGAATGTTTTTAGTTTTTTCATGTAAATTTACAAGTTTTGGAAATGAGTATATAATAGAGGCATAAAGGTTTACGAAGGGACAACAGATTGGAACAATTAGAGTAAGAACGATTTATTAAAAACTTAACTATTCATCTACGGAGGTGTCCGCCAATGAACATATTTATTTAGTGCAAACAAAAATGGTATACCATGTTTTTGTTTGCACTTTTTGTTTATTGAAAACCACGGGATAGTCCCGTGGTTAAAAAGAGGTTTACCGATGAGTAAAAATATACCTCCTATGATATAATAAAATGGTAGTTCACACCAAATAAAAAACATAGGAGATATAGTCATGGATGACAATAATAGTTTAGCACATACGAAATGGAATTGCAAATATCATATAGTATTTGCCCCAAAATACAGGAGAAAAATATTTTTTGGCGAATACCGTGTAGAAATAGGCAAGATATTGAGAAGTTTGTGCGAGTGGAAGAACGTAAAAATAGTAGAGGCAGAAGTATGTATAGACCATGTGCATATGTTGTTGGAAATACCACCCAAAATGAGCGTGTCGGGATTTGTGGGGTATTTGAAAGGTAAAAGCACAGTGTTAATATACCAAAGATTTACAAATCTAATGTTAAAATACCGACATCGTGAATTTTGGTGTGCAGGGTATTATGTAGATACAGTAGGTAAGAACACGAAAAAAATAAAAGAAT
>JAZLMT010000031.1:0-8302 GCA_045598745.1 Christensenellaceae bacterium | reverse complement strand
CAGAACGTATAGCGGAAAAACCGGTTATATTAAACCGACTGTTGCAAAACTTGCAAAAGCGCTTAATCTTCCGGTAGCAATATTAAAAATAGAAGGCGGATATAGCGTTCAACCAAGATGGAGCAACGTTGTCAGAAAAGGGAAATGCCGTGCCTTTGTTCAAGAAGTTTTAGAACCCGAACAAATCAAGAATATGCCTGACGAAGAGTTATATTCTTTACTTTGTGAAAAATTATATAACGACGAATCGGGTGACACCGGTTTATATTTACATAAAAAAAGAGCGGAATTTTTGGAACGTGCTATGTTCATCTGCCCTGACTGCGGTTTATCTTCCTTCTATAGCCGTTTTGACACGGTAAAATGCAATAAATGCGGTAAAGAAATTATAGTAAAAGACAATAAACTTTTAGAAGGCAAAAATTTTGAATTTCCTTTTAGAACCGTTGGCGAGTGGTATAGCTATCAAGAAAATTTTATAAATAATTTTGACGTTTTTAAATTTGTTTCAACGCCGGCCTATACCGAAACCGTTAGATTTATAAAAGTATTTGACGCTAAGGCAAAAATTCTTTTATGCGCTAAAGCAAAACTTTCGCTATTTGGGGATAAATACATTATATCTTTTAGAAATAAAACAAGAGTTTTTGATTTTAACGATATTTCTGCCGTAACAATTTTGGGCAGAAACAAAATGGATTTTTATTATAAAGACGAAATATATCAAATTAAAGGCGGTAAACGATTTAACGCACTGAAATATATGTTCTTCTTTTACAGAAACAAAAACATAAAGGAGGGAAAAAATGGTTCGTTTTTGGGACTTTAATTCTTGGGGCGTTATAAACACTTTCGCCGTTTTATTACTATCTTTGATAGTTGCGCATATCTTAAAAGAAAACTTAAAATTCATTAAAAAATCACTTATCCCTACTTCTGTTTTAGGTGGTTTGATTTTATTACTTGTTGCAACAATTTACAATATAATAACCGATAACGTTTTATTTGATTTGAATTTCTTTGGCGGTAAAGGTTCTATAACTATGGAAATAGTAACCTATCACGCACTAGCACTTGGCTTTATTGCGTCTACCTTAAAAAAATCAGATAAAAAATTTGATAAAACAAGAAACGTAGAAATTTTCAATACCGGGCTTACAACAGTTGCAAGTTACTTAATGCAGGGGGCTTTGGGTATAGCAATCACAATGATTGCCGTTTACCTGTTTAACTCAAACATTTTAAGCGGTGCTGGTGCATTGCTTCCTTTCGGTTACGGGCAAGGAACGGGGCAAGCTCTTAACTACGGAACTATTTTTGAAGAAGAACATAATTTCGCCGGCGGTGCACATTTCGGTTTAACTATTGCCGCACTCGGGTTTTTATCTGCCTGCATAGGCGGTGTTATCTATCTTAATATTCTAAAGAGAAAAGGTAAACTCCCTACCGGTAGGCTTACGGGCGAAGGCGACTTTACGAAAGAAGTTTTTAAAGACGAGAACGAAATTCCGACAAACGGCGGTATGGATAAACTTACGGTTCAGATAATTTTGATCGCTATCGTTTATACTGCTACTTTCGGTTTTATGTATTTAGTAGGTTATCTTTTTGACGGATTAAAATCTACAATATACGGGTTAAACTTTTTAGTCGGCGTTATCTTTGCTATTTTGTTAAAGACCATACTTAACGCACTTAATAAAAAGAACGTTATTAAAAAGCAATACACCAACAATTATCTTTTAACAAGAATCAGCAACACCTGTTTTGATATTATGATTGTTGCGGGCATCGCAGTTATAAGACTTGACTTTATAAAAGAATACTGGCTTATCCTTTTAATTTTAGGCGTTGTGGGTGCAGTCTCAACGTTTTACTATAATTTGTTCGTTGCTAAAAAACTTTTCCCAGAATATTATTCCGAACAGTTTTTGGTTATGTTCGGTATGCTAACGGGAACGGCAAGCACTGGTATAATTCTTCTTCGTGAAATAGACGGCGAATTCAAAACCCCTGCGGAAGAAAATTTGATTTATCAAAATCTTCCTGCCATTATATTCGGATTCCCACTTATGTTTTTAATTTTACTAGCGCCGAAAAACGACTTGCTTACCTTGATAATTTTGCTTGTTTCTTTTATAGCGATAAACGTATTGCTGTTTAGAAAACAAATTTTTAAGAAAAAACAAAAACAAAATAATATGTAGTTAAAAAGGTTTAGTTTTTCAAAACTAAACCTTTTTCCTTTTAAATTAGCAGTTCGCCTTCAGTTGAATCTATAACCTTAAACATCTCTACCTGTTTTCCTGTTCTTGCGTCAATATACACATAATAAAGCGAATCGTTATATCTTCCGCTAAACTCATAACAAAGTTTTTCACTGCTGTTTCCTATTGGCACGATTGCCTTTCTTGCACTTTCAATTTCAATATTGCTTGAAACTTTTTCTCTCGCTTCACTTTCACTTATCAAAGCCGAAGGAATACTTCTCTCTATATGGTTAGTATAATAACTTGTTCCTTCCATGCCTATAACCATGCCCGTTTCGGCACAAACTCTGATCTTTATCAAATCGGAATATACCACGATTCCGTTGTCTTCGTAAGCGAAATTTATTGTGTAAACGTTATTTGCTAAATTTATCCAAACCGCTTTCATATTTTCAACGCCTATTGCAGATAAAAACTCTAAACCTTTTTCTTCGGCATACTCCCTGTCTATATTTATTGCTTTACAACTTCCGCTATAAGAGAACATCAAAACCTTACCGCCCTTCTTTGAAATTTGAGCATAAATAATATCTTCACCTATTTCGGCCTGATAGTTAAAGCACTCAATACTTCCTTTATTCTCTCCGGCAAATTCAATATTGTTTAATCCGTAACCACCAAAAGTTTCAATAAAGATTTTTTGAGCACCTTCTTTATTTATTTCTTCACCGGTTAAACCTTTTATTTCTCGGGTATCTTTTCCGTCGGAAAATGGTCCGTCATAGATAAGTTCCGGATATTCCACCGATAAGTTTTGCAATTCGTTAAATCCGTCTAAAACAATATCACCTTCCTTCGCATCTAAAAGCGCATTAAAAGAATAATCTTCATCCATGTTAGCACTCATATTTTGAAATGCGTTTTTTAACACCAAGTTTGAATTGTATAACGAAACGAGTGTGCTTCTATCTTTATCTGTTAAGTCTTCGCCGTCTATTATCTTATTATTCAAATATTTTGAATAATCGCCTATTT
The DNA here is from genome assembly GCA_045598745.1 of Christensenellaceae bacterium. Taxonomy (GTDB): domain Bacteria; phylum Bacillota; class Clostridia; order Christensenellales; family Borkfalkiaceae; genus UBA1259. The sequence goes on along the minus strand of JAZLMT010000031.1, from coordinate 5,057 downwards.
GATTTATCAACTTCGTAGTATAAAACTTGTTCTCGTCTTGAAGCGGAAGCGAAGAAATATCACTCTCGCAAAGTTCACTGTTTATAGCTATATCCACTAAATATTTTTGAAGCGCACTTTTATCGTTGGTTACGATTGCCTTTGATAAATCGGCGTCAATATTATCTATTTCCGAAGTGGTATTATAAAATGATTTTTGATATAAATTTTCTACGTCTTTATCCGACGAAGACGGCAGGATAAACACCAACGTTAAAGCCGTTGCTAAAAGTAAAGTGCAAACGCCAAGCGAAACTACCGCCGTCACCCAACCGCCTATACCAATTTTACGTTGTTTGTTTTTTTGTCTGTTCTCAAGCCTTTTGTTCTTTCTGTTTTCTTTTTCCATAATCTTTTGTTTTCGGATATTATCAAGTCTTTCTATTCTCTCTGACTTTAATTCTTGTTTTCTGTTTTCCTTATCTAACAGCATTTTTGATCTTTCTCGTCTATAAGCCAGCCTTGCTTTTTCCCTTTCGTCTCTTTTAAACTCTTTTATCCTTTTGTTTTGAAGTTTTTTTCTCTTTCTTTCTTCTGCCTTTTTTTCTCTATTAGATTTTTCTATATTTTCTACCTTTTCAACGGCGTTATTTTTTTCTTCCATATTCCCCCCTTATTTTGCAAACACGTGATTACCTATCGTTATCGTTGTCTGACGTGAAAAAATCCAAGTGCTTGTTGCTATCTTGGGATTATAATAATAAATTGCGCCGTATGTCGGATCCCAGCCGTTCATAGCGTCAATTGCCGCCTTTCTAGCCGTGTCGTTCGGTGTAAGATTTATTTGCCCGTCACTTACGGCTGTAAACGCATATTTTTGATATATTACCCCCGACATTGTGTTTGGAAATGAAGATGATTTTATTCTGTTCATTACAACGGCACCAACTGCAACTTGCCCAACGTAACTTTCGCCCCTTGCTTCTCCGTAAATAAGTTTTGTTAAAAGATTTATATCGCTATCGCTATAAGAAGTGTTTGACGTAGGTTTCGTTGTAGACGTTGAACTACTCATACCAAGTGCGGCAAGCGTTTTAGCCCCTACGATACCGTCTACCGTCAAATTGTTTCTCTTTTGAAACAGTTTTACTGCGGCAAGCGTTTTCGGCCCGAATACGCCGTCTATTGTTCCCGTATAGTAACCCCACTTCTTTAATTTTGTTTGCATTGTTTTTACTTGCGTTCCCGAACTTCCCTGTTTTAGCGTTTCGGCATAAACAACGTTTTCTTGATAACTACTGTTTGAAGTTATTTTTTGCGTTCCGATAAAGCAACAACAAATTAGCAAGCAAAAACATATTATTCTATAAATTCTTTTCATTTTTCTCCTCCATAAAAAATTTTTTTATAATTTCTTTTATTTTGCTTTTATATTGATACCCGGCATTTGAATTGACAAAGCAAAGAGGCGGATAAACCACACACCACCAATTATTGCCTTTGCCTTCCCCGAGATTTAATATTAAAGCATCATAATATCCGCTTTCCAAAGTAACGTTTTCATATACCCGTGTCGGAAATTCTTCGTTTTTGATTTGTGCTTTTGCCCCATAATCAAAGCCGTTTTCTCTTAAAACGTTTTTGGCAACGTCTTCAATACCGCATAAGTGTTCGGTTAATTTTTTTATTGCGTCTTCTTTACTTGTTACCGTTGATAAAATCGGCGTTAGATATAAAACGACGTTTTCTTTAACTTTATATTTAACGCTTTGGTCAATATCACTGTTTGAATTTGCACGGATATGTATTCTTAAATATTCTTTTTCAACCTGTTCTTTTTGCGGTAAACCTATGTATATAAGCGTTCCTATCATTAAAACTAAAACAACAATTAAAATCTTTTTCATATAACACCCTTTTGTCAGTTTATACCCACAATTTATTATCTTTATACAAAAAATTTAAAAAATAAAAGCCTCCGTTTTTTCGGAGGCTTAACTACCTAAAAATTATCTTATCGTGTTACACTTTATTAAATATTTTTCATATTTTATTTTTAGAATTTTATACGCTTTGTTTCTCGCCGATCTTGTTTGGAATAATCCGTATACCGCACTACCGCTTCCCGTCATTAAAGCGCATTCGGCACCTGCATTAACCAAATCTTTTTGTTTTTTTATCAAAACAGGCATAACGCTTTCGGCATAAGGCTGAAGGTCGTTTTTCAGTATCCCGAAAAACTTCGTATTAAGATTAGTTAAATACCCAACGGCTTCGTAAGTAATGCTTTGATATTTTTTTCTTAAGCCGTCGTATCCGCTATACCCTTCTTTAGCTGAAATCTTAACGTCGTCCCAAATAATAACGACATAGAGTTTTGCATCGCTTTTAACTTTTGCAATTATATCTCCTTTGCCTGAAATAACCGCATATCCCTTATTTAACATATAAGCCGAATCACTGCCTAACTTTGATGCGAGCAAAGTCATATCATCGTTTATATTAAACAATCTTTTCATTGCCAATAAAACGCCTGCTATATCGGCTGAAGAACCGCCTAACCCACCGGCAATGGGAATACCTTTTTTAAGGCTAACCGTAACGCCACACGTTTTATAGGTATCAACGAATAATTTTGCCGTTTTATATGCGTTATTATCTTTGTAGTCACAACCGCAATCAAAGCCCGATTCATTAAGAACGACTTTATTGTCTTCCCTTTTTTGTATTGTTATCGTATCAAAAACGTTTACCGTTGATACTAACGACCTTATGTTGTGGTATTCCTTTTCTCTGCTTAAAATATCCAAAGTCAAATTTATTTTAGCAGGAACCTTAACTGTTGTTTTTTTCATAATTTTCCTTATTTTTTTTGTCTGTATACAATGATCCTTTCCTTTCCGGAGAGTGGAAATTGCAATTGATTGTTTGTTGCTATTATTTCATCAGGCGGAGTGTTTAATCTCTTTGAAAGCGACCATAAATCTTCGTTTGGCATTGAAATATAGACGCTTATTGAAGAAGTTTCCGTCTTCTTAATTTCACCTTCCGTCACTTCTTGCAAAAGCTTAACTTTATCTATTTGTTCGCAATACAAGGTAAACGAAAGGTTATACTCTACTTCTATTTCACCACTGATAAATTGTTTCGGTTTAACGCTGATAATTTTGCATTTAACCAAAAAACTTTCAAACGGCGAACAAGTTTGTTTTATCTCCGTTTCAAACGGGCTTTCAATTCTACGGGTAACGATTTCGCCTTCTTGCGATTTAAAGAACGCCGTAAATTCGCAAACGCCATAAACTTTTATACAGTCGTTTTCACGTTTGGTTTCGGAAATTATTGCGTTTTCATACGAGCACAAAATAAAGTTCAATTCATTAACGCCGTCTACCGCTATTTTTTGGCTGTTTATTAAAACGTTATATTGCCTTTGTTCTTTTGGCGTAACCTTGGTTTCAACGCTGATTTTTGTTTCAAGTTCGTTTGTCAAAGAAAATGCGTCGTTACAAATAGACGAGCTAACTACCGAAAATGCTTCACCTTCAAGTAGTAGCGATATAGTTGCGTTTACAGTGCATTGATTTGAAGTTTCATCAACGTTAACGTCCGTTTTAAAAGATTTTTCAAATACTTCTGCCACGGCAATCATAGAAGGCATTGCTTCTTCATAATCAATTTCAGCCCTAAACGGCAAAGTTTTTTCTTCCTTTATTATATCCCTTTTTTCGTTATTTTGCAACAAAACTGCGGAAATATGCACTTCCCCGTCAACAATAATACATCCAACGCCACACTGAACCGCCGTTATTATAGGCACAATTTTATGCATAAGCACATTTGAAATAGAATATCCCAAAGTAAATTCTTCTTCTAACGGAAAAACAGTTTTTCTTCTTCCGTAACTTTTATAATATTCACAGTCTTCCTTTTTTACTATAAGGCTATCGGAAGAAGAAATATAATCCGTCTTTTTGCACTCAACTATAGTTGCTTCAACTTTAAATATTCCTTTTATTATAAGTTTTAGCGTTGATATATCTGCTTCAACTTTCTCTTCTATTATATCTATATGTAGACTTCCGTTTGAAGAAACGCCTTTTATTTCACCGCATATTTCTCCTAAAACTTCACTTTTTCTAATGTTTTTTTCATTATCAATATAACATATAGAATAAATTATACCCGATTTATACTTAATAGTATTTTCAACGATTTCGCCTTCGGTGTTAACGCTCTTAACGTAAATACCCAAAATCTTTGAAACGTTATTTGACTCTATATCTGTTTTGCCTTCTCCGCTAACGGTATCTATATAACAATAATTTTCGTTTCTTAAAAAAACGCTTTCCCTGTTTACTTCCATAAAATCCTCCAAAAACTTTATATCAGTATATTGTATAATTATTGCTATGATTTTATGACATAAAAAAAGGACTTATTTTTTTTAAGCCCTTTTTACTCTTTAATTTTTAGTTTAACTCTTCCACACATATATTCGGCGTAAGAATATGACGTTTGCCCCTTAAACGTTTTATCAAACGGGGTAACAGTAAATATCGCAGGATATACGCCGGAAAGTTTTCCGCAGAAAGAAATGAATTTATTTCTTCCTTGATTAAATAAAACTTCAACGTCTTTTGACTGCAAAGATAAAATATCTTTTTTAACTTGTTCTTGGTTCATATTTGTTTTTATCATATTTAAATTTTATCCAAAAACAAGAAAATTAAACCTATTCTTCTTTATCGTCGTCAAAGTCGTCGTCTTCGTCCTCTTCTTCCTCGTCTTCTTCTTCAAAGTCTTTTTCGTCAATTTCAGGAATATCGTCAAAATCGTCCGGCTCGGAATTTTCAACTTCTTCCTCTTCCTCTTCTTCCTCGGCGTCTTCATCCTTGAACATTTCGCCACCTTCTTCTTCGGCAAGTTTAGATAAAGAAAGCATTTCTTCACTCTCTTCTTCTTCCTCTTCCTTGTCGTCTAGGTAGTTCTTCCACTCTTCGTCTTTATCAAGGTCAATTTGACCTTTTTTATAATCCATTTCGTCAGCACATTTACTACACATGCCTTCATCCGGA
>JAZLMT010000030.1:0-14465 GCA_045598745.1 Christensenellaceae bacterium | reverse complement strand
AAGAGTATCGGAAAAAACGCTTCAAAAAAATCTGGCGTTAATTAACGCCAGACCTAAAAAAGTGTTACATTATCAAAAACCAGTAGATTTATTTAACTTTTTTCTCTCTAAGTGTTGCACTTAGTTTGACAATTCATCCTTTTTTATTATGCTGAAATCTTATTTGTTTTTTCTTCTTCGGCTTGCTTTTTTTGTTGTGATTTTTCTATTTTTTCTTTTAATTTTTCATCAGTGATAACAAGTTCGTCTTCTACTATGATATTAGAAGTATCTTCATCACCGAAAGCATCAAGCATTTTGCTGTGTTTAAACTTGTTCCAGCCTTTTATTAGGGGAACGCTTAAGGCAACGAAAACTGCCGTTAGTGAAGAAATAAGCGTCAATGCACTTGATATTGGAATATACATTAAGTTTGATGTTATAACCGTAACCATACTTATACCTTCTTTGCTCTTTTTTCAACTATTGACTGTAAAATATAATCGGCACCGACACTTGAAGCTTTCCCATGGTTGAAAATTAAATTATCAAACGTATCCGTTATTGTTTGTTTATAATCGTTTGATTTCTTAAATAAATCTTTAACAACTTTATCAACAGTGCCAAGTTTATCTTTTTCCAGTGAAACGCCTAAAATATCACGGAGCGAAATTTCAACAGGCGTTAAAGCGATTTTTTTGAAATTCGGGTTAGGGCATTTCATCAACGTGTTGACGAATATTGCCGGTTTTTTTGTTGCGAAACAAAATTCCGGTGCAATGCCCGACCAGTCCGTTATTATTAAATCCGAAGAATAAATTGAAATATTCTTTGCAAAATCTAATTCAAAAACAAGTTTATCTTTATCGTAATCTTTATATTTTTCAACTAACGCATCCATCTTGTTCTTGTATCTTTTAACGTATTCCGGGTGAGGGCGGATTATTAATTTATAATCTTTTCCGTAAAGCTTTTCAATTAATACGTCTATACAAGAATCAAGTAAATTATCTTCTTGCCATGAAGGTGCTATTAAAATATCTTTAACCTTTTTATTTGGATCGGATTTTGCACTTTCGCCGGCTTTAACAAGTTCGTCTGCAAGCGGATAGCCGAATTCAACAAGTTTTTTTGCCTTAAGATTATATACTTTTTCGGTTTCTCGCATTTCTTTTACGACGTGATTTCCCGTGCATAGAATCGTATCAAAATTATCAAAGGCACCTTCTCTAAAACTCATGTGCGTGCTCATCATATCGTGCGGAACGTATATATATTCAATGTCCTTTTTAACGAGTGAACGCTTTAAGTAATATTTATCTAAATCAGGCGTTGTCATTATAAACACGTCGCAAGAAACAACCATCATTAAAAGTGATAACTTTTTAATGCTTATGTAGTATGGTTTAATTCTTTCTTCGGTTTTAGCAAGTTCAAAAATTTTGTCGTTATAGTCGTTCGTTACGTAGTGAATAATTATATTTGATTTTTTTAGTAAATTTTCAATTAAGCCTTGATAGTATTTATAAAATCCGCTTTTTTCGGAATAAACAACCAAATGCTTGTTAGTAACGTTTTTAAATCTCTTGTAATCGGCTTTTTCTTTTAACTTTTTTTCTTTGTATAGCGGATCTTTTTTATCTTCTTTTCCAAAAGAATTTGCTTCATCTAAAACTTTTCTGCTGTGTTCAAGCGCTTCATAGTCAACGTATTTTTTAGGGTTCATAACGAGGTTTAATAAATACATTTGAACAATAGAGAAAATATTGCTTGCAACCCAATAAACAGCGATACCGGTAGGAAGGTCAATACCAAAGTAAAGCGAAACGCCCATGGTTATAATTAAAATGGCATATTGGCTTGTTTTACTTTGTTCTCTTTGTAAAACGTCGGCATAGTTTTGTAGAACGGATAGGATAACTGAAGAAGAACATGTTAGTATTGGTGCTAAAACATACCAACCCCAAACGTCGTTTGGATTGATTAGAACGTTTGCAGTTAAAAAATTAACCTTAAATTCTTTAACCGTTTCAATAAATTCAGGAACGTTAATTCCGCTTATAACAGTTGTAGGAAGTAAATTTCCTTCAGTCACGCTTTCCATTAAAGTAAGTTCGTGTGAAATTGAAGAAGTTGAAATATTAAGGGAGGCGCAAATAGTTTCAATTTCAGAATTAGAATAACCTAAAACGTAGGTGAGCGGGTGATAAATAATTTCAACGATAACTATAATCAAAAAGAGTTGAACGACAAGCGGAATAATTGAAAGTAGTGGGTGATAATGCTCTTTTTTATAAAGTTCGGCTTGTTTATCGGCAATAACGTCTTTATTGCCCATATATTTTGCTTTTAGTAGGTTTACTTCCGGTTGAATTTTTACCATCGCTATGGAGTTTTTTTGAATCCATAATGAAATAGGTAGAAAAACTATTTTTGTTAAAAAGGTGAATAAAACTATTGCTAAACCATAGTTATCACATATCCACCAACATAACTTCATAATATATCCGAAAGGAATACTTATATAAGAAATAACTGTTTCCATGTTCTTTTATCCTTAATCGTAATATCCACGGCCAAATTTTTTTGTTTTGCTGTCGTCTAATTTCCAGTTCTTTTTAAAGTCGGAACCCTTTCCTGAAATCGTATAATATAATTCCGTATAGCAGGAGTGGAGTGCATCGTCCCAACGGTGGAAATAGTAGTGGCGAGTTCTTTTATCGGTTTGCTCTTTATTCCAAGCAACGCAACCCGTTATAGAAGTATCATACCCCGTAATGTTTTCAGAAGCGAAAATCGTTTTCCACAAGTCTTCATGTGAAACTTGATTGTCGCAAACGTTTGTTAAAGGATTTCCTTCCGTTGCACCGCTCGGCTTAATGAAAAGTGCCGTCATTCTTTCTCTCTCAAGATTTTTATAGTTACCGTCACTGGCACCACTCTTATTACTTATGTTTGAGTGGTCGCCTGTTATAATTATAGTTGCGTTATCGTAAACGCCCAACTTTTTCATTTGGTTTATATATGCCGTTATAATTTTAAAACTATTGTTTAGTGAAACAAAAACGTCGCCTGCGCTATCACTGATATTCCCGGTTGATTTCCAATTTTCGTCATAAGGAACGTTATGGCAACCGGAGAAGTGAATAAATGAAAATTTGTTTTGGGCGATAGTATCAAAAGAATCTTTACTTGTGAATTTATTGAAAAGATTTTTCATATCCGTTGTATATTCACTGTTTTCTAAAATTCCGTCTTCGGCGTTAACTTTAACAACTTCGTTGCAGGTGTCTGAAGTAACAGAACCGAAAACGTCTTTTAGTGCATAAGGGAGTGCTCTGTATAGTGAAATTTTAGTTAAGTTAAGCCCTAATTGAAATTTTTCTAAAGTTGCTATTGATGCTTTAACGTTTTCAATAGTCGTTGTTTCAGTGTTGTTGATATAAGACGGAAGATAATATGCGTTATCAAAGCCGTAGAAAGTATCGGTGTAAAGGTTGATTTGATAACCCTTTTCGTCTAAGTAAGAAAGCGTTTTATTATTGTTGTAGGCGTAATTCAGATAGGCCTTTCTATCCGTTCCGACTTCCTTTCCGTCTTTGTCTACGTTGTTTGCAACATTTTCAATATTTGTTAACATATAGCAAACGGAAGGATACGTTCTTGCATACATAGAAATATTATCGCTATAATATGTAAAACCGTTTAAACTTTCATAAAAACTCTTATATTTATCTTTATATTCGCCTGTTAATGACGGGTTAGCATAAAGTTCACTATCAAAACGGTCAATGCAGAAAATAACGATATTGTTGTTTTCTGAAAGTGTTGTTAAATTTTTTTGTGTTAAAAATGTTGGAACAAAATCGGGATCTTTTTCAGAAAGACGTTCAAACTGATTTTTATTGTTTCCGCTAACGCCGATAGATACGATAAAGAAGTTAATAAGTTGCGAAGCAACAAGTGCAAAAGAAAGCATGATGCAAACAAGCGCTTTAATATCTCTCTTTTTAACTATGAAAAACAGCACAACGAAAAGTGCTTCCACTAAAACCCAAACAATTGTATTTATAACGAAAACCGAAGTTTCAACTTGAGTTTTACCGGTATCGTCTCCGGCAAGTGACGTTAAATTTATGTTTAAAAAGTTTATTTGCAAGAATAATAATAATAACGTTGCCAAAAACAATGCGTATAAAACTTTATATGCCGTTTTCGGAAGCAAAAAAAGCAATGCGAAATTTATAATTGCAAAAACTGCAAAGATTAATAGCAAAACCCAAATAAAATCAAATAAGCCGAAAGTAAATTCTTCCAATCCGTTTTTATATATTTCCATAGGGGAAACTATAAAAATCATAAAAGGAATTGCTAATGAAACAAGTAAAGCGGGAATCAATCTCGGCTTTCTGCTTTCAATAAATTTTTTCTTAACTTTTACTTCTGTGTTTTTCATAATATTCTTCTAAAAAATTGATTTCATATTATTAGAAATAATATGCAGTGATATGATTTTATCATTTATATTTTTTTTAGTCAAGGAAAAAAGTCAGCTTTTAACCTATAACAATATGGAAATTTTTATCATAAAATAGTTATTATGAAAAATAAGGCAATAATAAATTTAAGTATTTTAAGAAATAATGCGCTTTTAATAAGGAAAAAAATAGGCAAATCGTTCTTCTTCGCTGTGGTTAAAGATGACGCATACGGGCATGGCGCAGTAGAGGTTGCAAACGCAATTTACGATATTGTAGACGGGTTTTCAGTTTCTATTTTAGAAGAGGGCGTGGCGTTAAGAAATGCAGGAATAGATAAAGATATTTTAATTCTTCTTGCCTGTGATAAAAGCGAACTGGAAAGAGCGATTATTTATGATTTTACTTTAAGTGTTGAAAGCATTAACGAATTAAAAGAAATTAATAAAGTTTGCAAAAGGCTAAACAAAAAAGTTAAAGTTCATATTCAGTTTAACAGTGGTATGAACAGGTGTGGAACGAACTCGCTAAACGATGTTGAATCTATGTGTAAATATGCAAAGAACAGCAAATATATTTTGATAGACGGTGTGTATTCACATTTGGGAAAACCGGAAAATAAAAAGTTAACAAAAAAGCAAGTAAATAATTTTTTACTTGCAATTAACGTGGCTATGGTTTATAATAAAAAAGTTAAAACTCATATTTCGGCAAGCGGTGGCGTTTCAAAAGGCTTAAACTTAAATATGGTTAGAGTGGGACTATTACTATACGGGTATAAACCGTTTGACTGTGATATAAACGTTCACCCTATAATGAAAATTGAAGTGCAGGTTATAAAGCATATACGGTTAAAACCTTTTTCACGTGCGTTATACGGGCTAAAGTTCACTTTAAGACAAAGGAACTTGTGTTTGATTCGTTTGGGATACGGTGACGGGCTTTTTAGGAAAAAGGTGAAAGGTCAATTTTCAAATAAGTGTATGGATACGTCGCTTATAGATTGTAAATGCCTATCAAAAGGTAAATTTATAATTTCCGATTTAGAAGTTTTGGCAAAGCAATATAAAACTATTCCATATGAAATTATGGTTAATATAACAAAAAGATGTGAAAGGATTTATTTAAGTTAATATGTATTATTTTAAAGAAAGTGGATTTTTGTTTTTATACTCAATCATGATGTCGTTTTTATCTTTGGCGGCAATTGCTTTGGATATAACTTGGCTTTGCTATACGTTAAGTTTTTTAAGTATTGCCTTTATGCTTTTAATTACGGTTTTTGATTGCTTTAAGGAAGGCGAAAAGGCTTGCAGATTGCTTTACGCAAACGATATGTCAAGACAAAGAATTGTTGAAACGGGTGAAGATATTGAAATTGATACTATAAAGGAATATAAGCCTTATAAAGGATTTTTAATCGGGTTATTTTCTTTTGCACCCATGATACCGTTCTTGTTGGTGCACTTAATTATAGTTTTAGCAGGTGGTTCAACAAATGTTTTTGGGTTAATAGCAGATTTATTATATCTTGATTTTTCTGCACCTATGTTTTTGATTTTTAACGGGGAGCTTCCTGTTTGGTCGTATTTTATTGTATTATATGCACCGATTTTAATTTCTGTATTTTCAGGTATCCCTTATATGCTTGGTGCAAGAAAAGTTACGCTTCAATACGAAAAGATTGACGAAAAGCAAAAAATGATTTATGGTGAATAGTCTTGCGTGTTATCGGTGGTAAATATAAAAGCAGGGTATTAGAAACTTTTTCTTTAGATAACGTTAGGCCTACTGCCGACGCTGTGAGAGAAAACCTGTTTAATATTCTTAATAGTAAAATTGAAGGGTGTGCTTTTCTTGATTTGTTTTCAGGGACAGGCGCTATCGGTATAGAAGCCTTATCTCGTGGGGCAAAGTCCGTTTGTTTTAACGACGGCTCGCGTGACAGTGTTGCGCTTATAAAGAAAAATCTTTCAAAATTAAATGTTAACGAAGAATACTCCGTTTCTAATTTAGACGCACTTTCTTTTCTTTTGAAAGAGAATAAAAAATACGATATAATTTTTATAGATCCGCCTTATAGTAGCGACGGCAAAAAGACGATCGTAGAAAAGTGTTTTGACCTTTTACGTGATGACGGCATTATCGTTTTGGAAGACGAAAAACCTTTTGAAAGCGAAATATCTTCGCTTATAAAATACGACGAAAGAAAGTATGGAAGAGTATATTTGAACTTTTTCAAAAAAGCAATTCCGAGTTTAGAACCTTGTTTGTTTGCCGGAACTTTTGATCCTATAACTTTGGGGCACGAAAAGATAGTGTATGAAGCCTTAAAACGATACAGCAAGGTATACGTTGCTATCGGTATCAATAATGAAAAAACGCCGTTTTTTTCTTTAGAAGAAAGGTTAAGTTTATTAAAATCCGCCTTTAACAGCGATAGAATTATATTAGGCAGTTATACGGGATATACCGTGGACTATATGAAAGAGCATGGTATAAAAGTTTATGTTAGAGGTATAAGGGACGACAAAGATTATAAGTATGAAAAAAAGTGTGATGCGTTTAATAAAACTCTTTATCCGGAACTTAAAACGGAATATATTTATGCTTTAAGTTCAGAAGCAAAAATAAGTTCAACTGATTTTAGAAAAAGGCTTATTGAAAAGAAAGATTTTTCTAATATCGTATCAAAAAACGTTTACGAAAAAATTATAGAAATATTAAACACAAAAGGTATGTAACAATAAAATTCAAGACTGCGGACGTTGTTTTTGAAATAAAAAACGGGGCAGTCTTTATTTTTGCACTTTTCAAAAAAGAAATTGATTGCATTATTATAGATAACCCGCCGAATCCGCAAATAAAAGAAGTTAATGCGATTGATAAAATGCTTTTTGAACAAACTAAAACGTTTATCCCGCTTGTGCTTTCTATAAGCCCTACCGTTAAACCTTTTGCAAGGTTTTTATTTTTTAAAATTTTTTCAAAAACAAAAATAAAAGGCGATAAGATTTTTAAATCTAAAAGTAAAACCGAAAACAAATGAAAGATGGCGATAGTTCCGCCGATAACCATCACATCCGATACGGAACTGATTATACTATCTGTTATAACGTTTTCTTTTCTGAATTTATTCCGTATAATTAACGGCGTTGCACCTTCGCCTTTTTTATAAAAAGAAAAAACAATTCCTAAAACGAAAGACGAAACAAATTGCGATAAAAAGAGAATTAAACCGACTTTAACGTCGTTAAAGAAAACGATTCCTATACTCGTTATTAAAAAAGCAGGGGAAGATGTTGAGCAAATTATAGAGCCTCTAATTGCTTCCGTATCCGATATTAAGTTTTCTTTTTTTAAGTCGCTGATTATTTTTGCACCGATCGGGTAACCTGATATTAAACTGATAATAAAAGCAACGCCAACGTTGCCGTTAACGTTAAATAGTTTTTTGGTGGCTTTATCAAGTGATTTATTAATTCCGTCTGTAAGTTTTAAGCCGTTTATAAGGCTTGTTAAAACGAGATACGGAAAGATAGACGGTAAAAGACAATTTATATATAAAAGTATCCCTTCGGTAACGGCAAATGAATAGTTTTTTATTGACAAAAAGGCAAGTAAAAATATAAAAAGAGAGAATATTAAAGCATTTTTTATTACTGAAATTTTTTGCATTTTTTTACCTTATTAAATATTATTTGCACTTGAAAAAATATATGATATATGCTATAATAAAAATATGGATTTATTTGACATAGAAAAACAAGAAAGTAAGGTTATTCCACTGGCGGAAAGGATGCGTGCAAGGGCGCTTTCGGAGTTTATCGGGCAAGAGCATATCGTCAGTGAAACGAGTTTGCTTTCACGTGCGATAAAACTTGATAGGTTAGGGAGTTGCATTTTTTGGGGGCCACCGGGTTGTGGAAAAACAACGATTGCAAACGTTGTTGCTAATTCTACGGGTGGGCTTTTTGTTAAGTTAAACGCCGTTTCCAGTGGCGTTAGCGACGTTAAAAAGGTTGTTGAAGATGCAAAACAAAACTTAAAACTTTACGGCAAGAAAACATATTTGCTTTTAGACGAATGCCATAGGTTTAACAAAACGCAAAGCGACAGTTTGCTTCCTTCTATTGAAAACGGCGATATAATATTTATCGGTTCTACTACAGAAAATCCATATGCTTCTATGACGCCGGCTATCGTTTCAAGATGCCGTGTTTTTGAACTTAAAAGATTGCATAAAGAAGATATTATAAAGGCGTTAAAAAACGCTATCGTTGATAAAGAGCGTGGGCTTGGTAACTACGATTTGGAAGTTAAAGAAGACGCTTTAGAACATATTGCGGAAACTTCGCAAGGCGACTTAAGGGTTGCCTATAACGCTTTGGAACTTGCTTCGCTTACGACGCTTCCGAATAGTGACGGAAAGATAGTTATAACGAAAACTGATGCCGAAGAATCTATTCAAAGAAAGGCTTTGTCTTTTGATGAACAAATGTATTACGATATGCTTTCTGCTTTTTGCAAAAGTCTTCGTGGCAGTGATTCTAACGCAGCGTTATATTATATGCAAAGGCTTATTTCTGCCGGCTGTGATCCCGTTTTGATTGCAAGAAGAATAATTGCTCACTCTGCCGAAGACGTGGGAATGGCAGATCCGAACGCACTCGTAATAGCAACTTCCGCACTCACGGCACTTCAAAACATAGGGCTTCCTGAAGGGCTTTTGCCGTTATCAGAAGCCGTTATATACGTTTGTGAAGCGGAAAAATCAAATTCGGTAGTTATCGCTATGGACGCTTCTCACGACGATGCCGTAAATCATCCGGACGATAACGTTCCGCCACACTTAAAAAATGCGGTATACGGTTCAAAAGAAGATAAGGAACTTTCTTCGCACTATAAATATCCGCATAACTACGGTGGGTATTGCGAACAACAATATTTGCCGGATACGTTAAAAAATAGAATTTACTACGAGCCGAAAGATAACGGCTACGAGAAAATTATAAAAGAAATCAGAATAAGAAAAGGAAAGAAAAAGTAAATTATGGACTATTCATTAAAACTTTCAAAAGAATTTAATTTAAGACAAGACTATGCAACGAACATTATTTCGCTTATTGACGACGGAAATACTATTCCGTTTATCGCAAGATACAGAAAGGAAATGACGGGTTCTTGCGACGATCAAGTGCTTCGTGAATTTAACGACAGATTGAAGTATTTGAGAAATTTGGAAAAGAGAAAAGAAGAAGTCGTTTCTTCTATAACCGAGCAAGGTAAAATGACGGACGAAATTGCTATTGCGCTTGCCGGGGCTGAAACGATGACCGAAGTTGAAGATATTTATAGGCCTTATAAGCAAAAGAGAAAGACACGTGCTTCGGTTGCAATAGAAAAGGGATTAAAACCGTTTGCAGATTTGATTTTAGAGCAAAACGAAAACGTTAAAGTAAAAGAAGAAGCAGAAAAATATATTAATGAAGAAAAAGGTGTTGAAACGGTTGACGATGCAATAAACGGTGCGCAAGATATTATTGCGGAAACTATTTCGGACGACGCTTCACTCCGTAAAGAATTAAGAACAAAGATAGGGGACGAAGGTGATATTGCTTGTAAACTTTTGGAAAACGAAAATGCTAAAACTTACGATATGTATAAAGACTATTCCGAAAAGATTGCAAAAATTCCTTCGCACAGAATACTTGCTATAAACCGTGGCGAAAAGGAAGAGTGCTTAAAGGTAAATATCGTTGTTAATGACGAAGGGTTTACCGATATAATCAAAAAGCAATACGTTAAAAATTCAAGTGAAAGTGCGCTTATAGTAACCAACGCTTCGCTTGACGCTTATTCTAGGCTTATCTTCCCGTCGCTTGAAAGGGAAGTCAGAAGTGATTTAACAGATAAAGCCAACGAACAGGCAATAAAGATGTTTGAAGTTAATCTTCGCCCACTCTTATTACAACCACCACTAAAAGACAAAGTTATTTTGGGCTTGGATCCTGCTTACAGAACGGGTTGTAAAATCGCCGTTATAGACGGGGTTGGCAACGTTTTGGATACTGCCGTAATATTCCCAACACCACCGCAGAATAAGATAGAAGAAGCAAAGGTTAAGATACTTGAACTTGTTGAAAGATATAACGTTGACGTTATTTCTATCGGTAACGGAACAGCAAGTAAAGAATCGGAAATTTTCGTTGCAAACTTAATTAAGGAAAGCGGAAAACCGCTTCAATATATTGTAGTAAACGAAGCAGGGGCTTCGGTTTATTCGGCAAGTAAGTTGGGCGCAGAAGAATTCCCTGATTTTGAACCGGCACAAAGATCTGCCGTTTCTATGGCTAGAAGATTGCAAGATCCGCTTGCAGAACTTATTAAAATTGACGTTAAGTCTATAGGTGTTGGACAATATCAACACGACATGCCTGAAGCAAGGCTTACCGAAGTTTTGGGTGGAGTAGTAGAAGATTGTGTTAACAGTGTAGGCGTTGATTTGAATACCGCATCTGTTTCGTTATTATCATACGTTGCAGGCTTAAATAGCGGTATTGCAAAAAATATTTTGGAATACAGAAAGAGCAAGAAGTTTGAAAAAAGGGAAGATTTGTTAAACGTTAAAAAACTCGGGGCAAAAGCATACGAACAATGTGCCGGGTTCTTGCGTATAATAGGCGGTAACGTTTTGGATAACACTGGCGTTCACCCGGAATCTTACGGTGCGGTTGAAAAATTGCTTAAAGTTACCGGTTATACTTTAGACGACGTTGCAATGAATAAAATTTCCGAATTAAAAGATAAAATAGAAAAAATCGGTTGGGAAAAGGTTGCAAAAGATTGCGAAGTCGGTGAACCTACTTTAAGAGATATTGTAAACGAATTGCTTAAACCGGGCAGGGATATCCGTGATTCACTTCCAAAGCCTGTTCTCCGCTCTGATTTGATGGATTTAAAAGACTTAAAAGAAGGTATGGAACTTACCGGAACGGTTAGAAACGTTATTGACTTCGGTGTATTCGTTGATATAGGCGTTCATCAAGACGGGCTTGTTCATATTTCTCAAATTTCAGATAATTATATAAAACACCCGTCAGACGTTTTGAAGGTTGGTGATATCGTTAAAGTTAAAGTTTTGGGCGTTGATTTAGTAAAAAGCAAGATATCACTTACTATGAAGACAACCGATCTTCCACACGGTATTGCCGTTCAAAATCAAAAGACGGATAAGGAAAGAAAGGAAGGTAAGTATAACGCCGAGAAAAAGAGAAACGAAAGAAAAGAAATGTCTAACGAAGATATGATTAAAATTTTAATGAAAAAATTCGGTAGATAAAATTATCATAGCAAAAAAGAACTTTGAATTTCAAAGTTTTTTTTGTCTATTTTTTCGGGATAAAGTTTTCAAATATTATGTTGTTTACGTAAGGCTTTATTTTCTCGTAATCGTTCTCGCTTGTAACCGTCCACGCAATTACCGGGCGGTTTTTTGTCTTTCTTTTTTTTAGCGGTAACCCTATAAATTCTCTACTGATAAAATCGGGCTTACACAGAAAGTTTAACGGCATTTTTTTAACGACGAAACTATTTATAAAACTTTCGTTTTCAACTTCTTTTGCAGAAAGTATTCCACGAACGATATTTTCGTCATAGTCCTTAACTTGCTTTATATAAAGCGGGTTAAAGCTTTGTATTGCGTATTCGCCTTGATAGTTTTTTAATTCGTTAAGAACGTCTATAACGATTGTTTTTGAAGGTTGATTTTTTATTTCTATAAGTAGCGGAACTTTTCCGTGAACCAACTCTAAAATCTCGTTAAACGTAGGTATTGTTTCGTCGGTATTTTTTAATCTCAATTTTTTTATTTCGTTAAAACTTTTTTCGTAAATTTTCCCTTTAATCCCAGTCATACGCTCCAAATCGTCATCATGAAAAGACAAAAGAACTTTATCGGTAGTGGAAAATAAATCTATTTCTATAGGGTAATTATTATCTATTGCATTTTGATATGCACAAATAGAATTTTCTACTATTTTGTCGTTCCATAGCCCCCTGTGTGCGATAGGGGTTTTTATTAACCAACTGTTATCAAGGTTTTTCATTTAAAATATTCCTTTTTTTCTTGCAAAAATTCTCTTATTATTATATACTATCTTTGCAATTTATTATACTTTAAAGGATGTCTTATGTCAATTGATAAATCTTTAATCAGAAACTTTTGCATAGTTGCGCATATTGACCACGGTAAATCTACCTTGGCGGATAGGCTTATGGAAAAAACGGGGCAAGTTAGCGAACGTGATATGGAAGACCAACTTCTTGATTCAATGGACTTGGAAAGAGAACGTGGTATCACTATTAAACTTACGCCTGTTCGTATGTTTTACAAGGCAAAAGACGGAAAGGAATATATTTTCAATCTTATAGATACACCGGGGCACGTAGACTTTACTTATGAAGTAAGTAGGTCGCTTAAGGCTTGTGAAGGCGCTATCTTGATCGTTGACGCAACTCAAGGCGTTCAAGCACAAACGCTTGCAAATGCGTATCTTGCAATAGACAACGATTTAGAGATTATGCCTGTTATAAACAAAATGGATTTGCCGTCTGCAAACGCAGAAGAAGCAGTTAACGAAATAGAAGATATTTTGGGAATTGAAGCGCAGGACGCACCTAGGATTTCTGCTAAAACAGGTTTGAATATTGAAGACGTTTTAGAACAGGTAATTAAAAAAATCCCTGCACCGAGGGGCGACGATAACGCACCGCTTAAGGCACTTATTTTTGACAGTTATTACGATAACTTTAAGGGCGTTATTTGTTTTGTCAGAATCGTTGACGGAACAGTTAAAAAAGGCGATATAATCAAAACGTTTATGAGCGATAAACAATTTACCGTTACCGAAGTCGGTGTGTTCGCACCAGAAATGAAGGAAAAAGATATTCTATCGGCAGGTGAAGTAGGTTATATTGCGGCAAGTATTAAGAGCATTGAAGATACCGCCGTCGGCGATACGATAACAAAGATAGATAATGAAGCAAAGGAACCGCTTCCCGGATATAAAAAGGCACTACCTATGGTGTTCTCGGGTGTTTTCCCGCTTGACGGAAGTAGATATAACGACCTAAAAGACGCACTCTTAAAACTTAAACTTAACGATGCGGCACTTTCCATTGAACAAGATAATTCCGCAGCACTCGGCTTTGGATTTAGATGCGGATTTTTGGGGCTTCTTCATATGGACGTTATTCAAGAGAGAATTGAAAGGGAATTTGATTTAGAGATTATAACGACTGCACCTTCCGTTTCGTATAAAGTATATAAAACAGACGGGCAAGTGTTACAAATAGAAAATCCGACTCACCTTCCGCAGTCAACCGAGATTGACTATATGGAAGAGCCGATTATTAGTGCAAGTATCTTTACTCCGCCTGAATTCGTTGGCCCTATTATGGAATTATGCCAACAAAAACGTGGGATATATAAAGACCTTGTATATCTAGATAAAACGAGAGTTCAATTAAAATATATTCTTCCACTTAACGAAATTGTATACGATTTCTTTGACAGTTTAAAATCAAGGACGAAAGGATACGCTTCTTTTGACTATGAATTATCGGGTTATCAAAGAAGTGAACTCGTTAAACTTGATATGCTTCTTAACGGCGATATATGTGATGCACTTTCTATAATCGTTCATAAAGATAAGGCGTATGAACGTGGTAGAGGTATTGCCGAAAAACTTAAGGACGTTATTCCAAGGCAGATGTTTGAAATTCCTATTCAAGCGGCAGTCGGCGGTAAAGTTATTGCACGTGAAACTGTTAAAGCGTTCAGAAAAGACGTTTTGGCAAAGTGTTACGGCGGGGACGTTACGAGAAAGAAAAAATTACTTGAAAAACAAAAAGAAGGCAAAAAGAAAATGCGTTCAATCGGCTCTGTAGAAATTCCGAGCGAAGCGTTTATTTCTATTTTGAAAACAGATAGCGAAAGTTAATATG